>JALYLC010000461.1 GCA_030774435.1 Actinomycetota bacterium | reverse complement strand
CGGCGCGGCTGCTGGGCGATGCGATCGCTGTCGCGCTCGACTCGATCGAGGCCGAGCCCGTCGAGCAGCGCCGCACGCTGCGGCGCGCGAAGTTCCGGCGCATGGGCGTCTGGCTCGAGGACGGCGTCGTCGTCGGCGAGAAGGAGCCCGATCCGGGCGCTCTCGTCGCGGGAGACTAAAGACGTACTACGTACCGAGCGAGCCCTCGGCCCAGATCGTGGCGCCGAGGATGGCGTACACCGCCAGCAGGCCCACGGCCTCGACGGGCTGCATCTCCCCGTCCGACATCGTCATCCAGAGCACGATCAGGGCCAGCCCCAGCGCGACCGTCAGGACCGGGTCGAGCTGAAGGTTGAGCGGCGTGCGCCCGATGAACTGGCTCGCGATCACGAGGAGGCCGGTCATCAGGAGTGCGATCTGCACGACGGAGTGCATGATCACGCTCATGGCCGCATCGCCATCCCCGGCCCACGCGTAGCGCAGCGCGACGTAGTTCTCGGCCACGTTGCCGAGCAGGGGGATGATCACCAGGGCGGCAAACGCGGTGGGGATGCCGATTGCCTTCGTCGCCGGCTCGAAGCCCGCGACGAACCACTCCGCCGTCAGCGCCGCCATCGCACCGCCGGTGGCGAGGTAGGCCACGCCTTCGCGGAAGGACAGCTTGGACACGGTTTCCTCGCGCGGCTCGGACGGCATGTGCGGAGCGCGCAGCTCCATGAGCACGAAGAACACGCCGACCACAGTCAGGGCGATGCCCGCCGTGAGCGAGACTCCCTGGCGATTCCCGGTCAGCAGGTCGCTCGGCACGGTCAGGATGGCCATGGGCACGAACGCGATGATGCTGAGCGTCGTGATTCCCGAGAACAGGCGCCGTTCGAAGCACAGCGTGGCGCCGAACCCGCCTCGGATCCAGGGCAGCAGTCCGGCGAGGCCGCCGAGCAGCACCGCGTTCCCGAGCAGCGAGCCGACGATCGCGATCTTGACGACCTCGGGCAGGTTCGCGCGAAGCGCGAGGATCGTGATCGCGAACTCGGCGATGTTCCCGAAGCCCGACTGCACGATGCCGACGAGGCTGGTCGAGAGGCGGCCGCGCAGGGCATCGGTGCCCTGGGCCACGAGCGGCGCGACGAGCAGCAGAGGGAGGCTTGCCGCGATCGTGCCGGCGGTGTCGCCCGAGACGGTGTGCAGGACACCCGCCACCGCCGTCAGCACCACGCCTGCGATCAGGATGGCGTGGCGGCGGATCACTTTTCGCCGGAGAGGGTGGCCAGCAGCGCTTCGGCGATGGCGCGCATCGGCTGGCCCGTGCGCTGCGAGGCGGAGCGCATGCGCGCGTAGGCGTCGGGCTCGCTGATGCTCTCGCGCGTCATCAGCAGTCCCTTGGCGCGCTCGACGATGCGCCGCGTCTCGAGTGCCTCCGTCAGCGACCTCGCCTCCGCGCGCGCCTCGGCGAGCTCGGCGCTGCGCGCCTGCGCGGTCGTGATCGCAGCCAGCACGTCGTCCTGACGGAACGGCTTGACCAGATAGCCGAAGGCGCCCGCCTCGCTCGCCGATTGGACGATGTCGCGCTCGGCGAAGGCCGTCACCATCACGATGGGAACCTGGCGATCCCCGAGGATCTGACGCGCTGCCTCGACGCCGTCGAGCTCGGGCATGCGGACGTCCATGAGCACCACGTCGGGCTCCAGCTCACGCGCAAGGCGCACGGCCTCGACGCCGTCCCGCGCTTCTCCCACGACGTGCAGGCCGGCGCCCTCGAGCAGTTGGACGAGATCGAGGCGGATGATCGTCTCGTCTTCGCAGACCAGGACGCGCATCCGCGTACGGTAGTCGACGGGCCTCTAGCGTACGAAGGGGAAGCGCACCGTGGCGCGCACGCCGTCGTGCTGCTCGAAGCGGAGGCTCCCGCCGAGGTCGACCTCGACCAGCGCGCGGGCGATGGAGAGGCCCTGGCCGGGCGTCCCCGGCGGCGGCGGCGGCCCCTCGCCGTGGTCGCTGACGGTCAGCTCCACGAAGGCGCCGTCGCGCCGCAGCTCGACGTCGCCGTGCCCGCCGCCGTGCTCGATTGCATTGGCGGCGAGCTCGCAGAGCACGAGCGCGAGAGCGGTCGCGCGCTCGGGGGCGAGCACGATGGGCGCCAGCGGGCCCGTCTCGAGCGTTCCGTCCAGCGTGCTGCGCAGCATGCCGCACAGCCGGCGCACCAGATCGGCGCTGTCGACGTCCTCGTCCCGCTGCTCGGTCAGCAGGTCGTGCACCTCGGCGATCGCAAGCACGCGGCCGATCGAATCTCGCAGCGCCCGCTCGGGATCCACGCCGCCGTTGGCCGCCAGGCGGAGCAGGGACGCGACCGTCTGCAGGTTGTTCTTGACGCGGTGGTGGACCTCGCGAGCGAACAGCCCTCTCATGGCCCCGCGCGCCCCGGCCAGCACCGTCGCAGCGTGCGCGGCCGCGGCCTCGGCCAGCTCCTGCTCGCGCGCGCTGAACGCGCCCGGGCGAGAGCGCCAGGCCACGAGCGCGCCGTGCCC
>JALYLC010000460.1 GCA_030774435.1 Actinomycetota bacterium | reverse complement strand
ACTACTTCGTCCTGCTGCTCGTTCCCATCGCGCTCGCGCGGCGGACGTTCGGCGCGATCTGGCTGATCCCGGCGCTCTTCTGGATCACGCCGTTCGAGGAGCACTTCGGCGAGCACTGGCGCATCGCGGCGGGCATCGCGCTCACCGGCCTGGCGCTCACCGCAGTGGCGCGGGCGACCGCGCGCCCCGGGTACGCTGCCGCGCGATGACGCGCTCCTGGAACCCCGCGAGCCCGCCGGGCGGCGGACTCGACATCGCGTACTCCCCGGCCGCAGTCTCCGACGGCTACGTGCACGTCGCCGGGGTCATCTCGACGGACGCGAGCGGCACGATCGTCGCAGACGACTTCGCCAGCCAGGCGCGGCGCACGTTCGCGAATCTCGTGACGACGCTCGAGGCGGCCGGCTGCAGCGCCGCCGATGTCGTGCACGTCACGACCTACCTGACGGACCGGGGCGATTTCGAGGCCTTCAACGACGTGTTCGTGCAGACGTTCTCCGAGCCCTACCCGGCGCGCGTGACGGTGCTCGCCCAACTCGTCGTACCCGAGCTTTCGATCGAGGTCACGGCCGTGGCAGCGCGTCCGCGGCCGTAGCGGCTCTGCCTGCATAAATCGGGGGCTGACCCCAATTTATGCACTCAGGCAATCGCGCATAAATCGGGGTCAGACCCCGATTTATGCAGGCAGGTGGTCGCGGCCGTGCGGTGCGGCCAGGTCGAGCGCCGGCCCCACCGGCACGATGCGCGTGGGGTTCAGCGTGGGGTGCGTGCGGTAGTAGTGCCGCTTGATGTGATCCATGTCGACCGTCTGTGCGATGCCGGGGTACTGGTACAGCTCACGCAGATAGCCGGACAGCTGCGGGTAGTCGATCACGCGGCGCAGGTTGCACTTGAAGTGCCCGACGTAGACCGGGTCGAAGCGCAGCAGCGTCGGGAACAGGCGCCAGTCGGCCTCGGTGATCGTGCTGCCCATGAGGTACCGCCGGGTCGCCAGGCGCGTGTCGAGCTCGTCGAGCGCGTCGAAGAGCCGTCCGAAGGCCCGCTCGTAGGCGGCCTGCGTGCGCGCGAAGCCCGTGCGGTAGACGCCGTCGTTGACGTTCTCGTAGACGAACTCATTCAGCTCGTCGATCTCGGAGCGCAGCTCCTCGGGCAGGTAGTGCTGCTCCGGGTGCTTCGCGAAGGCGTCGAACTCGCTGTCGAGCATGCGGATGATCTCGCTCGACTCGTTGTTGACGATACGGCCGCGCTCGCGATCCCACAGCACGGGCACGGTGACGTGGCCGTCGAAGTCGGTATCGCTGAGGATGTAGGCCTCGCTCAGGAACGCGAAGCGGTTGACGGGATCGGGCGTCGTGCCGCGCGCCTCGCTGATCGCCCAGCCGCGCTCGTCGCGCTCGGGATCGACGACGGTCATCGAGATCGCATCCTCGAGACCCTTGAGGTGCCGGTAGATGATCGTGCGGTGCGCCCACGGGCAGGCGGACGACACGTACAGGTGGTAGCGCCCCGGCTCCGCCTTGTAGCCGGAGCTGCCGTCGGCCGTGACGAAGTCGCGGAAACGCGCATCCTTGCGACGGAACGAGCCGTCCTCGCCTTGTTCGGAGGGCAGAGGCTCGCGTGTGTCCGTGGATGTCATACGCAGGTCAACGGTAGCCGAGCGCCGTCCATTCCTCCGCCCTCTCGGGAGCAGCCGTGTAACGTCGGGCCGCGAATGGAGACAGGGGTCCGTGACGACGACGCTGCCCTGCTGGCTGCCCTGCGCGCCGGCGACGAGCGCGCCTTTGCGCGCCTCGTCGATCGCCATCACGCCGCCCTCGTGCGCGTCGCCCGCCAGTACGTGCCGACGCAGGAGATCGCCGAGGACGTCGCGCAGGAGGCCTGGCTGGGCCTGCTGCGCGGCCTGGACTCGTTCGAAGGCCGGTCGTCGCTGCGCACCTACCTCTTTCGCATCGTGATGAACCTGGCCCGCACTCGCGGCGTCCGCGAGGCGCGCTCGGCGCCCTTCTCGTCGCTCGTGCGCGGCGACGAGGACGGGCCCGTCGTGGACCCGGAGCGGTTCGTCCAGGCGCCTGCCGCCGGAGCGGGCCATTGGCTCTCGCCGATCCGGCCGTGGAGCCTCAGCCCCGAACAACTCGCGCTCTCCGGCGAGCTGGCCGAGCAGGTGCGCGCGGCAATTGCCGAGCTCCCGGAGGCGCAGCGACGCGTCGTCACGCTGCGCGACGTCGAGGGCTTCGGCGCGGACGAGGTGTGCGATCTGCTCGGTCTGTCCGAGGGCAACCAGCGCGTCCTGCTGCACCGGGCGCGCACCAAGCTTCGGCAGGCACTCGCGGAGGAGTACGCGTGACCGATTTCAGCCTTCGTGAGCCCACCTGCCAGGAGCTGGCCGAGCTGCTGACGGACTACCTCGAGGGCCTGCTGACGCCCGCCGAGCGCGCAAGCTTCGACCGCCATATTGCCGCCTGCCGCGACTGCACCCTGTACGTCGAGCAGATGCGCCTGACGATCGCAGCGAGCGGGCGGATCCGCTCGGACGACATTCCGCCCGCGGTGCGCGACGAGTTGCTGATTGCGTTCCGCGGTTGGGCAGAGACGCGTTAACGACCCAAGTAGGCCTTGCGGAGACCCTCGTCGTTCAGCAGTTCGGTCGCCTTGCCCTCGAGCACCAGGCGGCCCGTGGAGAGGACGTAGCCGCGGTCGGCGATCGAGAGGGAGACGTTCGCGTTCTGCTCCACGACGAGCACGGCGACGCCCGACTCGTGCACCTGCTTGATGATCTCGAAGCTGCGCTCGACCAGGATCGGAGCGAGCCCCATCGAGGGCTCGTCCATCAGCATCAGCTTGGGGCGCGACATCAGCGCGCGGGCCATCGCGACCATCTGCTGCTCGCCGCCCGAGAGCGTGCCCGCGAGCTGGGCGCGGCGGTCGTAGCAGAGCGGGAACAGCGCGTAGACGCGGTCGTAGTCTTTCTTCGTGCCGCCGCCGTGCAGGTAGGCGCCGAGCTCGAGGTTCTCCTGCACCGTCATGGGCGCGAACAGCCGGCGGTTCTCGGGCACGATCGCCATGCCGCGGCTGATGCGGTGGCTCGTCGTTCGCGTCGTCACGTCCTCGCCGGCGAACTCGATGCGCCCGCTGCGGGAGCGCACCAGGCCGAGGATCGTCTTGAGCGTCGTCGACTTGCCCGAGGCGTTGCCGCCCAGCAGGCAGACGAGCTCGCCGGTGTTCACCCGCAGGTTCAAGTCCTGGAGGATGTGGATCTGCCCGTAGTAGGTGTTGATGCCATCGAGCCGCAGCAGGCTCACTTGGTCACCGCAGCCTTGGTGCCGAGGTAGGCCTCGACGACGCGAGGGTCGGTTGCGACCTGCTCGAACGACCCCTCGACGATCTTGAGGCCGTGGTCGAGGGCGAC
>JALYLC010000459.1 GCA_030774435.1 Actinomycetota bacterium | reverse complement strand
GTGCTGCGCGACGAGGTGCTCGCGCTGTTGCGGGCCGGCGACCGCCTTGCGGACGCCGTGAACGAGCGGCGCCGCGAGGGTCAGCGCCGCGCCGGGCGCCGCACCCAGGGGGACGCGCTACGGACCGTAGAAGAACAGACCGGTGAGCCGGGCTAGTGTTGACATGAACTCAACACCAAGCTACCGTACGGCTCATGACGTTTGGGGAGCACATTCGAGGGCTGCGGCATGAGCGAGGTCTGACGCAGCGCGACGTGGCGGCCGCTGCGGGCGTCGACTTCAGCTACATCTCGAAGCTGGAGAACGGGCGGCTGCCGCACACGCCCTCGGCGAAGACGATCGCGGTGCTCGCGACCGCGCTCGACGCCAACGAGCTTGAGCTGCTGCAGCTCGCGGGGAAGCTCCCGCCGGAGCTCGCACGCCAGCCGGAAGCGGTCGCGGTGCTCCGCGCCGCCGGTCGCCGCATTCCGAGCGCGGCGGGGTGGCGCAAGCTGCTCGACTATGTCGAAAGTCAGGACTTCGAGGATGCGCTCCGGGAGCTCGACCAGGCCGCCGAGGTGAAGCGATGAGTGACGGGGGCGTCCTCTCGCGCCAGGCCCAGCGGGCCATGGATCTCGCTTCGGCATTGGAGGAGCGCGTGCTTCACGAGCGCGCGCCCGAGCCCCGGCTCGACCCGCTGTTGGGCGACTCTTGGAGCAGCCAGCGCACGCAACTGTCCGAGTTGCTGGAGACCGTCGCCAAAATGGTCGACCCGGCGTTCGGCATGCCGTCGACGAGGTTGGCCAGCGAGATCCCACCCGCCCTGGTCACCCGGTTGCGCGCCGAAGGCCGTGCCGGCCGCCCGCGGGCGCAGCCGATCAGCGACGCGGCAGCCCGCCTGCGCGTCGGCGGCACGATGGGCGAGGCGGATCTTGAGCTCCTGCGCTGGCTCGCCACGGCGCTGGAGGCCGAGGCGTCCTCGCTGTATCGGCGCATGGTCAGGCACTGAGCGCGTGCAGCTGCACTTGACGGCGCTGCTCGCGGCGCTTGAGCCCCGCTGCCGCAGGATCGAGGAGGCGATCGCCGCGAACGGCGACGCCGAGCTGCAGCGGGCCCGCGACGAGGCGCAGGGCTTTGTCGACATCGTCCGGGTGCGCGCTCAGGCTCTCGCCGGCCACCCGGCGCTGAGCGATCCCGCGCTCCACGGCTCGGCGCTCGGGCTCTACCTCGGCCTGGCGCTGCGCCTCGATGGGGCCGAGCGTCTCGTCGTACCGGCACTCGAGCGCTTCGACGCCGGCGACCGCCAGTTGAGCCGGCTGCTCGCCGAGCTGCTCGAGCAGAGCGGGTGGACCGCGTGGTCACCGGCAGCGACGACGTTCTCGACGGAGTACTTCTCCGCCGCGTCGCGATTCCGTGTGCTCTACGTGCCGGCGGGGGAGCACCGGCGGCTGCTGCGGGTGCCCGATCTGTGCCACGAGGTCGGTCACTGCCTGATGGTCGATCACGAGGCCGAGCTCGGTGGGGACCTCGACGCCGACCTGAGCCACTGGTCGGGCACCGAGCAGATCAAGCCCGGCGCGACGCACCCGCCGGAGTTCTACGACGAGGTCTTCCAGCTGTGGTCCGAGGCATGGCGCGAGGAGTTTGCCTGCGACGTGGTCGGCACGTTCCTGAGCGGCCGCAGCTACGGCCGCCAGCACCTCGCGTTGTGCATGTCCATCCCGACCGCGCCGTACGACCACGCCCCGTCCCATCCGAGCGACGACATGCGCGCGTGGGTCATCGAGCGGACGCTGCGGCGACTGGGCCAGGACGGCGTGGCCGACGCCTCCAGAGCCGACTGGGACGCGTACGTCCGCGCCAGCGGCGCCGAGCCGTCGATCGCCGCCAGCGCCGGGTACCAGGATCGCTACCCGCTGCAGTTCCGCGAGGCAGTGGTGGAGCGGGTGCTCGATGGCCTGCGTGGACTCGGACTGACGCCGTTTGACGAGGCACGCCCGCCCGGGCCTGGGTACCTTCCGGGCCTCGTCGACCAAGCGTGGGAGACCTTCCTCGCCAGTCCCGGCGCCTACGACGACTGGGAGCGCCAGACCATCAAGGACCTGTACCGGACCTGGGGGCTTTAAAGGCCGGGGATGACGGGATCGTGCGTCTCGATCCGAAGATGCGCGGTCACCCGAAGGACAACCACGTCGCCGCTGTCGCCGTCGCGGGCGGAGCCGACGTCACGGTGAACTTCGCGGACTTCCCCAGTGTGGCGCTCGCACGAGCATCACGGCCGTTCCGCCGGACGACTTCCTCTGCGAGTTCCTCGACGCCACTCACGATCGCGTCGTCTCGATGCCGCGGCGGCCTCGTAGCGCTCGGCGCCCGCTGTGTAGCGCGGGTCACCACTAGAGCCGGAGCGCTTCGGGTATGTAGGACGCTCGTTGAGCGTCGGTCTACGGAACCGAAGGTCACAGGTTCGAATCCTGTCGGGCGCGCTAGGCAAAGGTAGGCACGGATGTGCAGAAGATGAAACCGATCAGCAAGGAGCAGCTCGCGCGCCGCCAAGCCGGCGAGCCACTGACGCACCGGCTCGTCCGGCTCGCACACGTCTCGAGGCGCTCGGAGCGCCTCCTCGGTCCTCTCCAAGGACTGCTT
>JALYLC010000458.1 GCA_030774435.1 Actinomycetota bacterium | reverse complement strand
TCGGCCACCGGGCCACCCGACAGCAGCGCACTCTGGGCGCGCCGGACGCGGCGCATCCAGGTCGCCACCCATAGCGCCAGGGCGACTCCGGCCAGCGCCAAGGCGATGGCGGCGAGCGCGAGCAGGCGATCGGCGCTCATCCTGAAGCCCGTTCTCGAGAGCGCATTTCAAAATGATCGTGGTGTCGGGAGCGCCTGGATCGGCCTGCAGTCGATTGCCAGGGCGCCAACAAGCAGGAGTGGGTTTGAGGCGAGGTGGCGTGCGCGCCAGCAATCGACTTCCGTCCGACCCGGGGGCACCGCTCGCTGCGCGGGGCGGCCCCGGGGCGTCGCAGGGACCCCGGCTGGCTCTTGAAAAGGTTCCAACCGGATCTGCGAGCCGGCCGACGGCCCTGCTCGCTCCAACCACCCCAGCCACACACGCTCATTTCGAAATGCGCTCTCAGGCGCTCTGGAAGACGACGTGATAGGTGTAGTGGTTGTTGTCGGCATTGGTCTCGCCGGCCACGGTGGGCACGCTGACGTCGACCTTGACCTCACCGGGATTGCCGGTCGCCGGGAAGCTCTTCTCGACCGTCTCGCTCGGCAGGAGCGACTTGACCGCGATCTGCTGCGTCTTCTCGTTGCCCTCGGTGAGATGGATCGAGATGCCGCGCACCGGGCAGTTGCCGTGGTTGCCGACCGTGACCTTGAACGTGCTCGGGATCGTGAGCTTGACCGTCGTGACACTCGTGCCCGGGACGAGCGCCTTGCCGTTGGCCGTCACGCCGTCGATCGAGGTACCGATGGTCCCGCCCGTGCACGGCTTGACCGAGCCCGCATCCCGCACCGACTGGATCCAGAGGCCGTTGCCGTTCTGATCCGGGTTGGCGAGTTCGGGCGAGAGGCCCCAGGTCGAGGAGACGATGGCGGCATCGGTGACGTTCGCCGCCTTCAGGATCTCCTGCGCGGGCCGCTGGAAGCTGGCGGCGTAGACGACGTCGGACGCGATCAGCTCGCCGTAGGCGTTCGCCACGGCCTCGCGCTGCTGCGAGGTGGCCGGCACGTCCGCCTTCTTGCCGAGCAGCGCCAGCTTCAGCGCCGCCGTGAGGTCCTGCAGCGCGAGCGTGCGGTACTGCAGCGACTGCAGCAGGAAGCGCTGCATGTCCTGCTGCTTGATCTTGCCGTTCGGCTTGAGCGCGGAGGCGGTGGTCTCGGCGGCTCGCGCCTTCGGGACGAAGCTCGAGACCTTCGCGATCACCTGGTCGGGCGTGAGCTCCTGGTTGTAGAGCGCGGCGTCCAGGGCCTTGGCATCGCTGTTGGACTGGCGCGCCACGGAGTTGACGTCCGTCACGTAGGAGCGGTACTGGTCCGCGGCGGACGAGCCGGAGCACGAGCCGAGCACGACGAAGCCGAGCACCAGGACGAGAACCACGACGCCGACCACGGGAAGGATGCGGCGCATATCGGGCCCACTGCCACCGCCGCCGAGGCCGCCGCGCCTGCCACGACCCGAGACTGGCGGATGCTCCTCCGTCTGGGGGCCGTCGTCGAGATCGAACTCTTCGAAGAAGGACAGCGCGATTCCCCTGGCGAACGACGATCACGCCCCAGGGCGGCGCAATCGCACCGCCGGCGGGCCGCTCCGGATGTCAGAGCCCTTGCAGGACGCGCCGATACTAGCACCCGACCTCCCCCGCACTCCCTTGCCCGGAGCCGTTTCCTGATGCGGGAAGCCGCCCGTCAGCAGGGCCCCGCGCTGTTTCCTTCCGGCGTCGTCTGCGACCGCTTCCGCATCGACGGCGTGCTCGGCGTCGGAGGCACCGGCACGGTCTTCCGCGCGCTCGACCTCGAACGCGAAGAGGTCGTGGCGCTCAAGGCCATTCCGCACGACGCGACGCTGCGCCAGCGGGCGCGCCGCGAGGCGTCCGTCGCGGGCAAGCTGCGACATCCGAACGTTGTGCGCCTGCGCAGCGTGCACGAGGACGGGCAGTACGTCTACATCGCCTCCGACATCGTCGAGGGAGTCGATCTGGCCGGAGCATTGCGCCAGGGCCAGCTCGGCGACGCCGCACTGTTGCGGGTCGCGGCGGCCGTCTGCTCCGGGCTCGCGCATGCGCACGAGCACGGTGTCGTGCACCGCGACGTGAAGCCGGCCAACGTGCTGCTCGGCCGCGACGGCAGCGTGCGCGTGCTCGACTTCGGCATCGCCGTGCTCGACGAGCCCGACGCGACCGTGGACGACCGCATGCTGGGGACGCTCTCGTACATGGCGCCCGAGGCCTGTGAGGGCGGACGGCCAAAGCCGGCCACCGACGTCTGGGCGGTGGGCGTGATGGTCTACGAGGCCCTGACGGGCGCGAATCCGTATCGGGCGCGGACGCCGGACGAGTTGCGCGAGCGCCACAAACACCCACCGCGCTCGCTGGCGGACCTGCGCCCCGACCTCCCGCGCTGGCTGGCGGCGGCATGTGCGCGCTCGCTCGACGCGCACCCCCGCCGCCGTCCGAGCGCCGAGGCCTTCGGCCGCGTGCTCGCGGCCGCCGCGGAGGCGATCGAACGCCCCCCTGAGCGCCAGGGGCGGGCGGGCGCTCAACGCCCGCC
>JALYLC010000457.1 GCA_030774435.1 Actinomycetota bacterium | reverse complement strand
GCGCAGGCCCGCGCCGAAGCCGGGCAGGGGCACCGCGTCGGCGTCGAGGAACACGACGACGTCGCCGGCCGCAGCATCCCAGCCGCGGTTGCGCGCGCCGCCGGCGTAGCCGACGCTCGTCCCCTCCACCACTCGGGCGCCGCGGGCGGCCGCGATCTCGGCCGTGCGATCGGTCGAGCAGTCGTCGACGACGATGACCTCGTCGGGCCCTTCGGGGTCGGCGGCCAGCGCCTCGAGCACGGCGCCGAGCGTTCGCTCTGCGTTGAACGCGGGGATCACGACACTCAGAAGCGGTTTCAAAAGTGGCGGGGCGCGCTCGCTCGTGAAACCGCTTCTTACGCTCTGGGACCGGTCGGAGCTCATCCCCATCCATCCTACGCACGCGCCGCGGGGCCGCCACCCCGGTGTCTCGGGACCACCCGACCGGGTAGGTGCGAGGCTCGCGACCCGACCGAACGCGGGTCGTGGCGAGCGGCTCCGCGACCTAGCCTGATCTCTGGAACTCGCCCTCTGGAGGCAGCATGCCCGACGTCAAGCGCGTGATGATCATCGGTCTCGACTGCGCCGAGCCGAGCCTCGTGCTGGGTCGCTTCCGCGACCAGCTGCCGACTCTCTCGGCGCTCGCCGACTCCGGCGCCTACGGCCGGCTCGAGTCGGTGGTGCCGCCGATCACAGTGCCGGCGTGGTCGTGCATGATGTCGAGCCGGACGCCGGGGGATCTCGGCATCTACGGCTTCCGCAATCGCGCCGACCACTCCTACGACGGCCTCTTCATCGCCAATGGCTCGGCGGTCAAGGAGCCGCGCCTGTGGGACATCGTCGGACGGCGCGGGCTGCGCAGCATCGTGCTGGGCGTGCCGGGCACGTTCCCCGTGCGGCCGCTCAACGGCCTCATGGTCTCGTGCTTCCTGACGCCCTCGACGCAATCGCAGTACACGTTCCCGCCCGCACTGCGCAACGAGGTCGAGGACGTGGTCGGCGAGTACCTCTTCGACTGCACCGAGTTCCGCACGGAGGACAAGGACGACCTCCTCCGCCAGATCTACGAGATGACGGACAAGCGCTTCGAGCTCGCCGACCATTTCCTCAGCACCAAGCCGTGGGAGCTCTTCGCCATGGTCGAGATGGGGACGGACCGCATCCACCACGGCTTCTGGAAGGACATGGATCCGGCGCACCGCAAGCACGTGCCGGGCGGCGCCTACGAGCAGGCAATCCTTGACTACTACGTCCACGTCGACGGGCTCGTGGCCAACCTCCTGCGCCACGCCGACGACGAGACCGCGGTGCTGATCGTCTCCGACCACGGCGCCAAGCGCATGGACGGCGGCATCCGCATCAACGAATGGCTGCGCCGGGAGGGCCTGCTGGGGCTCCAGCGCGAGCCAGAGGGGCGCTCCAGCACGCGCGAGTGCGGCATCGACTGGTCGCGCACCAAGGTTTGGGCCGAGGGCGGCTACTACTCGCGCGTGTTCCTCAACGTCGAGGGGCGCGAGCCCGAAGGGACCATCCCGGCGGCCGATTACGAGCGCTTCCGAGACGAGCTGATCGCGCGCATCTCGGCAATCCCGGACGACCAGGGCCGGCCGATCCCCACCAGGGTGTTCCGCCCCGAGGACGTCTACCCCGAGATCAAGGGCATCGCGCCCGACCTGATCGTGCACTTCGGCGATCTCTACTGGCGTGCCGTCGGCACCGTCGGGGGCGACGAGGGCCTCTACACCTTCGACAACGACACCGGGCCCGACGACGCCAACCACGCCCAGCACGGCATGTTCATCCTGCGCGCGCCGGGCGTCGAGCCCGGCCTTCGCGAGGGGGCGCACCTGCTCGACGTCGCGCCCACCGTCCTCGAGTTGCTGGGCCAGCCGGTCCCGCCGGCCATGCGCGGCGCCAGCCTCCTGGAGCGTGTGACGGCATGAGCGCGGACCTCTCGCCTCGCGAGCGCGAGGTGCTGGAGCGCGCCGCGTTCGGCCGCTCCAACGGGCAGATCGCAGCCGAACTCGGCGTCACCGTCAATACCGTGAAGTTCCACCTCGCGAGCATCTTCCGCAAGCTCGGCGTGGCCAATCGCACTGCCGCGGCGACCGCGTATGTGCGCATGGCCGTGCGGGACGACGAGCACCTGGCGCCGTGAGCGCCGACAACCCGGCTCAGGCGCTGGGGATGCGCACCGACCTGTCCGCGAGCGCGGGGTCGATGGCGCGCGGGGCTGCTCGCGGCGCCGTTGGGGCGATGGCCGCGAGCGTGCTCGCCCTCGCGTTCCAGGCGATCGTCCGCCACATCGTCGACATCGACACGATGGGGCTGTTCACGGTGGCGACCACCGTGGTCGTCCTGGCGCAGCTGCCGGCGCTCTTCGGTCTCGAGGCGGGCGCTGTGCGCTACGTCTCGCTGAGTGCCGCCAAGGGCGACGAGCGTGGCGCCCGCGGCAGCGCCCAGGCCGCGCTGCTGGCCGGGCTCGTCCTGAGCACCGCGGCCGCGGTCGCGCTCTACTTCCTCGCTCCCGAGATCTGCGCGCGCTTCCACAAGCCGGAGGCCACCCATCTGCTGCAGCTCGCCTCGCTGGCGCTGCCGCTGCTGTGCACGAGCCGGGTGTGCGCCGCCTGCGTGCTCGGGTTCGGGCTCACGGGGCGCTCCTCGACGATCACCGCCGCGCAGAACCTCACGCGGCTGCTCGTGACCGTGCCGCTCGTGCTGCTGCTGGCCGACGTGACAGCGCTCGGGGTGGGCTTCGCAATCGCCGGGCTGGCCGGCACGGTGTTCGCTGTGTGGCTGCTGCGCAGCGTCGCGCCCAGGATCCTGGAGCCCGCGCGCGATCGCTGGGCACTGCGCTCGATGATCGGCTTCTCCTGGCCGCAGACGCTCAGCCAGAGCCTCTACCTCGCCACGCTCTGGACCGACACGCTCGTGCTCGCGCATTACGGCACCGCGCACCAGGTCGGCATCTATGGCCTCGTGGTGGCGCTGCTGGCGCCGGTCTCACAGCTCACCGTCTCGGTCTCGCAGGCCTTCACGCCGCGCATCGCGGGCACGCACGCGCGCGGAGACAGCGCCGGGCTCGCGGGCATGCTGCAGCGGGTCTCGTACTGGAACCTGGCCGTTGCCCTGCCGATCCTGGGCTCGATGGCCGTGTTGCGCGAACCGCTGCTCTCGCTCTTCGGCAAGGGCTATGAGGCCGGCGCGACCCCGCTCGTCCTGCTCGTGATCGGGCAGCTGGTGCTCAACGCGGCCGGGCCGCTGACCGCCGTCATCAACCTCTCGGGTCACCCCCGGGTGACGCTCTTCGACAACGCGCTCGTCTTCGGCTCCAATCTGGTGCTGTGCATCATCCTCGTGCCGCGCTACGGCATGGCCGGAGCGGCGACCTCCACGCTGATCGCGCTTTGCAGCGTCACGCTGCTGCAGGTCGGGCAGGTCGCGCGCCTGTTCCGCATCCACCCGTTCCGCGACGACCAGCTCCGCTGCCTCGCCGCCGGCGGCGCCGCTGCCTGCGCCACGGCGGCGCTCACCCTGCTCCCGTGGCCCTCGTCACTGGTCGAGGTGGCCGCCGGAAGCCTCGTGTTCGTCGCGGTCTACGCGGGGGGCATCTGGCTGTTCGGCGTTCGCGAGGAAACGCGAGAATTACTTAAAAGTGCTCGTGCACGCGTTCTGCCCCGTGGGCCCACCTGATAGAACGCATGGGTGGGTGGTCTAGCTAGCCCACCCACACGAAGGGTTGACAGACCGCGCAGACCCGCGGTAGACGGGTGTGGTCGGGAAAAAGGCGGAGCGGGAACCGCGGGGAGACGATGCGCGCTCAGCGCGCTGAGGAGGCTGACATGGCGAGCGAATCCGTTGCACAGGAACGGCGGGCGCGCATCCGGATTGTGATCGCCGACGACCATCGCCTCGTGCTCAGCGGGCTGCGCGCAGCGCTCGCCGACGCCGAGGGCATCGAGGTCGTGGGCGAGGCGACGACAGGGCGTGCGGCGGTCAAGACCGTCGTCGCACGGCAGCCGGACGTCTGCCTGCTCGACCTGCGGATGCCCGACGGAGACGGCTTCTGGGCGTTGCGCGAGATCCGTCGCGAGGCGCCCAACACGCGCGTCGTGGTACTTTCGATGCACGACGACCCCCAGCACGTCAACCAGGCGCTCGCCGACGGCGCCTGCGGCTACATCGTCAAGTCGATCGAGCCCGGCGAGCTGGCCTCCGCCATCCGCCACACCGTCGATGGCACCGTCTTCACGAGCGCCGGCGCACCCTCCTCGCTGCGCTCGACATCGCAGGACAGCCCCCAGAGGCTGATCACGGAGCGCGAGCTGGAGATCCTCCAGTACGTCGCCGAGGGCCTCTCGAACTCGCAGATCGGCAAGCAGCTGTGGGTCACCGAGCAGACGGTGAAGTTCCACCTCTCGAACATCTATCGCAAGCTCGGGGTCTCCAACCGCACGGAGGCGAGCCGTTACGCACTCCGGCACGGCCTCGTCCGCTCCGACGACACGTCCCCCGCCCTCTCGCTGCGCGCCTGAGTTGGAACTGGTTTCAAAAGTCGCGTTCGTGGTCGCGCTGCGCGAGGGCAACGCCGGCTTCGGGCTGGCTGCAACGTTCGACGACGTCGACGCGTTCCGCGTGTACGCCGATCATCCGGAGCACCTGCGCGTGATCAAGGAACTGATCGGCCCGCACAT
>JALYLC010000456.1 GCA_030774435.1 Actinomycetota bacterium | reverse complement strand
CGCCGTCGATCATGCCGGCGGCCAACAAGCGAGCCAGCGTGGCGGCGTCGAAGCGGTCCGACTTGACGCGCGCGTGAGCGATCGCGCGCACATCGGCGGCGTTCGCGAGCACCACTCGCGCGACCCGCGGCGCCAGCAGGCGAGCGATCTCGATCGCGCCGCTGGTCGTCTCCAGCACGACCTCGTCGCTCTCACACAGGCTGTCGGCGAAGACGCCTAAGGCCTCCGGCGACGTCTCGATCCGGCCAGCGCTTCTAAGCTCGCCGTCCTCGACCAGCGCGACCTCGCAGAAATCGCGGTGCACGTCCATCCCGATCGAGCGCACGCATCCTCCCATCCTCGACGTGATCGGAGCGCGATGGGCAAACGACACCTACGGATTCGTGCGCACAGCACAACCGGGCCGGTCGCAGGGGCGGCCTGGTAGGTATTCACGAGCTCACAGCTCAACCATTCCGTTTGGCCTGCCCACCATGCGTCTCCCAGAAGCCCCTGTCCCGGTGACCAGACGCTACGTCCCGCCCCGGACACGACTCCCACCCAGAAGTTTCATGCCCGTAGGTTGCGCAGGCCGCTGTCCTTGGCGCAGCGGATCGCGTCCTCGACTGCGGCGCGTTGGCGGTGGATCTGCTCGAGCCGCGCGATCCGCGCGCCGCTCTGATTGGTGATGAAGACCCGAAAGCGGTGCCCGTCATGATCACTGAACGAGAGCTGCGCGCCGGGGTGGGGTCGTTCGCGGCGGCAGATCGCGCGCGTCCCGGCGGGCCAGGCCGAGAGGTCCAGATCCGCGAGTTCCGCGACCCCGGCCCCGTCGCGCGGCTCCCCGTCGGCTGCGAGCGCGGGCTGCCAGGCCGACTCGGGTAGGCGCAGGATCGCGGCCCTGACGGGCTCGGTGAGGTCAAATCCGACCGAGAAGCGCATCTCCAGCTCGCTCGCGGTGTCGGTCAGCAGGTGCGTGGCGCCAGCCGAGTCGCAGCGCAGCAGCACGCTCCGGGTGTCGACCCCGGCGGGTAGTTGCGCGAGTGCCAGGCACAGCACCTCGACGTGATCCCAGGCGGTATTGGCGCCCGCGTTGCCGGGCCGCAGCAGCGCGCTCATGGCTCGCGCGTGGTGGCCTCGAAGCAGACCAGCGGATGGAAGCCATACCCACCCTTGTGCGTCCCGGCCGCGCCCTGCTTGTCGGAGTGCGCCGTGATCAGCGTGGCGTCGATATCGAGAATCACCCGGCGCGGCGCGCCGGCCAGCGCCCAGAGGCGCTCGCGCGCCACAGCGCGCGCGCTGCGTATCGCATCCAGCCGATCGGCGTCAACGCTTGCGATCGCTCGCCAGGCCGTCGCATCAGAAGCAACCGGGCCAAACAGGCTCGGCTCGTCGCGCAGCACGCGCACGTCGCAGAGCGCATCCCCACCGTCGGCGAGCATCACCGCCACATCCCGCAGAGCGCGGCCCGGGCAGTGCCGCGAGGCCCGCTGCCGCACCCCGCCCATAGCGACCCCGAGCGCGCCCGTGAGCCCGACCCTGTCGGCCACTCCGGCCAGCAGCGCCGTGCCCGCCCGGCTCGTCAAACCATCCTCATCGGCGACTACTTCCACGCGTCCGGCAAGCGATGTAGCGTTCACCCGCAAGGTGCTCCTCCTGAGCAGGGTTTTCGGTGCCTTCACAACACCGGTTCTCCCTGCTCAGGCGGACATACCCGCTCCGCAAACCGCGTCGAGCGAATGCTTACTGCACGATCCGGGTTAGGGGCCGACCTGGGGCACTGTTATGGTCACTGGCAGGCGCGCGGGAGCGCTCTCTTCGTCGCCGGCTTGGACCTCGGGTTTGGGGGCGGGTGCGGCTCGGGGCGTTCAAGGTGTCTGGCTGCGCGCTGAAAATCGGAGAGTGACCGTCAGGCGGCTCGTGCCGCTGTTGTGAGTTGCGAGTATCGCTGGTTGGGGGTCTGGTAGTCGAGCGCAGAGTGGCGGCGGCGCTGGTTGTACCAGGTCTCGATCCAGCGTCCGACGATGCGTCGTGCGCGCTCGGGGCTGGCGAGCGCGGTGCGGTAGACGCACTCGACTTTGAGGCTGGCGAAGAATGTCTCGGCCTGGGCGTTGTCCCAGCAGACGCCGGTGCGGCCCATCGACTGGCGCACGCCGAGGTGCTGGCAGCAGCGTGCGAACGCCTCGGAGGTGTACTGGGCAGCCGCGGTCGGTGTGGAAGATCGCCCCGGCTGCGAGCTGGCCGTTGCGATGCGCCATCTCAAGCGCGTCGATCACCAGCTGGGCGGTCGCGCGCGTCGAGACCTGCCAGCCGACGACGCGCTTTGTCGCGAGACAGATCACGACAGACAGGTAGGCCCAGCCGGCCCAGGTACGCAGGTAGGTGATGTCACCAACGAGCCGCGCGCCCGGCTCGACAGAGCTGAAGTCGCGCTCGAGCAGATCGGGCGCCGGGCTGGCCTGGGGGTCCTGCACGGTCGTCGTCCTATAGCGGCGCGGCGCGGCGCCGTGCAGATCATGGTCACGCATCACGCGGCGCACCAAGGCCTGCGACGCGGACACGCCGGCGGCGACGAGATCGCGGTGGATCTTGCGGTACCCGTAGCTGCCATCAGAATCGCGGTGGAAGCGGCGGATCCAGACCAGCAGAGCGCTCCGGCGCTTGCGGCTGGCCGACTCGCCCCGCCCACGCCAGGCGTAGAAACCGCTCACGCTGACCCGCAACAGCCGACAACCACGAGTGACCGGGAACCCCGACGAGGCCTTCTCCGCGGCGATGAACGCATAGCGCGCGCTCACCGACGATCCTTCGCGAAGAAGGCCGCGGTGGCCGTTGCGTAACTCGGTCCTCTGTCCGGGTGGGGTCCTAGGCTTGGCGGATGACGATGCAGCGGTTCGTTTCGGGGTCGCGTGAGCAGGCGTTCTTGCTGCCGCCGGACATGCGCGAGTGGTTGGCGGAGGATCATCTTGTGTGGCTGGTCGTCGCGGCGATCGCGCGCTGTGATACGCGCCCGTTTGCGGCTGCTTATCGTGATGACGGGCAGGGCCGGCCGGCGTATGACCCGGCGGTCTTGGCAACGCTGCTGGTCTATGCCTATGCGGTCGGTGAGCGTTCGAGTCGCGCGATCGAGCGGCGTTGTCGGGAGGATGTCGCGTTCCGCGTCGCCGCTGCCGGCCTGGCGCCCGATCACGTCACGATCGCGCGCTTCCGCCGTCGCCACGCGGAGGCGTTGATCGGTCTCTTCTCGGGCGTCCTGCGGTTGTGCGCGGCGGCGGGGCTGGTGCGCGTCGGGCTGGTCGCGATCGACGGCACCAAGCTGCGCGCTGACGCCAACAAGGATCGTCTCGAGCCGGAAGCGGTTGAGCAAGTGGTGTCCGGGATCCTGGAGCAGGCCGAGCAGGCCGATGCCGACGAGGATCGCCTCGCAGGGGATGCCGAGCGCGCCCTGCGTGGCCTCGCGCCGGAGCAGTTGGGCGGCGGGGATGGGTGCGTCGCGCGGCTCGATGCTGCTGCCGAGACGCTGGCGCTCGCGGCGCGTCCGACGCCACGTCCGACGAGCGGCTTGACGGGTGCCGAGCGGCCCACAGGCGGCGCGCGGGGCC
>JALYLC010000455.1 GCA_030774435.1 Actinomycetota bacterium | reverse complement strand
CAGACCGCAGGCGATTCGAGACCTCCGAACGCCCCGATCATTCTGTTAGTACGTCTACGTGCGGCATTCGCAGGGCGGATCACGCCGGCGCCGGTCGCGCGCGCCTGTGCGCGTGCTCGGAGGGTCGTCCGCCCGACGGCGACGTCTCCAACAACGGTGCACGCAGCCGGCATGCGACTTCCCCTGCGATCGCGGACGACGACCTCATGGTATCCGAGCGCGACAGCTGGTCCAGGGCCGATTGCCCGGTCGGAGCGGCGACGAGCAGGGCACGCCCGAGGGAGCTACTCTCGTCTCATGAAAGCGCGTCTGGTGGTCCACGCCAACGCCGACGACGCCCTGCTGTTGTGGGCGACCGACACTCTCGACGACGGCGTGCAGGGCTTTGCCGTCCAGCGCAAGCTCGAGGCCGCCGGCGGCGGGACGACCACCACCTGGCTCGACAACTTCGCCCCGCCCGGTACCAAGAAGTTCCAGAGTGGCCAGCATCAGCCGTCGACTGACTGGCCGTTCCGGGCGTTCACCTGGACCGATCACACCGTGACGCGCGGCGACGCGGCCAGCTACCGCGTCGTGCCGGTTCTCGCGGATCCGGCCGACCCTTCCAAGCTCCTGCCTCCGAAGCTGAGCACGGCCAGCAAATGGAGTGCGAAGCACGCGATCGGGGCGGCCGGCAAGACGTCGTACGAGGCGTACTTCAACCGCGGTTTCGTCATTTCGCAATTCATCAGCCGCTACCTCGCCGACCACTTCCCAAGCGTCCCGATCAAGCAAGCGCTCGCGAAGTTCAAGACCCAGATCACCGACCACGACGAGGACGCGATTCGCGCCTTTCTCTCCGGCGAGCTGCGAACCGTGCTCCTCAAGCTGCTCGCAGACGCCAACGCCCGTGGCGACGACGTGCACGCCGCTCTCTACGAGCTTTCCGACCACGAGCTCATCACCGGGCTGACTGCGTTCGGTGCTCGCGCGCACGTCGTCCTCTCCAACGGCTCGATCAAGGCCAAGCCGGGCGAGCACGCGGCCGACGCACGCAAGCGCGACCAGAATGCCGACGGGCGCGCCGCGCTGGTGCACGGAGGAGTCGACGTCGAGACACACGACCGCTTCATCTCCCCCGGCGCGCTCGGCCACAACAAGTTCCTGGTCTTCAGCCACGCCGGTACACCGAGGCAGGTCTGGACCGGGAGCACCAACTGGACACCGACAGGCCTGTGCACTCAGCTCAACAATGGCCTCCTGATCAGCGACGCCGAGGCCGCTCAGGCGTATCGCACGCAGTGGCAGGCGCTGCGTGACGCCCACAGTGCGCACCCGGCCAGCCTGACGAGTGCGAATGGGAGTCCGACAGCCATGGGCCCGGGCAACAAGGACTCCGTGCATTTCACGCGTGCCCCGAAGAAGGTCGACCTCAGCGAACTCGGCAAGCTCGTCGAGGGCACCGAGCAGGGTCTGCTCTTCCTGATGTTCATGCCCGGCGCGACCGGCGTCCTGGGAGATGTCCGAGCGCTCATCGCCGCCAAGCCGAAACTCCTCGTGCGTGGTGTCGTCAGCGACCTGCCACTGGGACGAGCGGACGAGCACACGGGCAAGACGACGAAGGTGAGCGTGACGCTGATCGACACCCCGAGTGGCGTCACGAAACCCGATCCCACGACCTACGACGTCGTTCAACCCGAGGGAATGCGGCACCCCGCGGCCGGGTGGGCCGCCGAGGTCACGCGCGCCCAGTTCAAGAGCGGCGTCGGCTTCGCCATCATCCACTCCAAGGTGCTCCTCATCGATCCGTTCGGAAGCGACCCGATCGTCGTGACGGGAAGCCACAATCTCTCGACTTCCGCGAGTCAGGACAACGACGAGAACTTCGTGGTCCTGCACGGCGATCGTGTGCTCGCCGAGGCCTACGCGGTCAACATCCAGAGCGCGTGGCGCCACTACGCCGCCCGCACAGGCAATGCCCTGCAGGGCCTCTCGGGCATCGACTATCTCCGCGCACTGCGGACGAATCAGGCGCGCGAGCACTCGTTCTGGGGACTCTGATCTCGGCCCCGGTTCGGGCAGCGAGCGAGATGATCGGCGGGGCGGCCACGTGAGCGATCCGGTGGCCGCCTTCGCCGCGATCGCGGAACGCCTGCTGCGCGAGGCGGGCGTCAGCGAGGGCACGGGCTTCGGCGCCAACGCCGGGTTGCGCGTCGGCGGCAAGATCTTCGCGATGCTCGTGCGCGGCGAGCTCGTCGTCAAGCTGCCCGCCGTGCGCTGTGTCGAGCTCATCGCTTCCGGCATCGCTCGGCCATTCGATCGAGGGCAGGGCCGGCCGCTCAAGGCCTGGATAACCGTCAGCGAGACCGCCGCGGGCGAGTGGCCCGCGCTCGCGTCCGAGGCGCTCGCGTTCGTCCGGCGATAGCGCGACTTGACACGGCTAACGCCGTTAGCTAGATTTGGATTACGTTGTTAGCCAAGGCCGAGCGAAGCGAGGAGCAAGCCATGCAGGTCGCCCACACCCACACCGGTCACCAGGCCGGACGGCGCGCCGCCTTCGGCGTGCTCGCGGCCCTCCTGCTCGCCGCCGCGATCACCGGGGCGGTCGTCCACGGCAGCGGCTGGTGGCTGCTCGCCGCATTCGCCACCGGCCCGGACCTCGCCCTCCTGTTCGGGATCAGCGCGACGCTCGAGAAGGGGCAACTGCACCCGCGCGCCGTCCGTCTCTACAACGCGCTTCACAGCTACTGGGGCCCGGGCCTGCTGGCGGCGGCCGCCGTCGTCCTTCCCGCCGGCTCCCTCATCGGCGCACTCGCGTGGGCGTTCCACATCTCCCTCGACCGTGCCGTCGGCTACGGGATGCGCAAGCGCGATGGCTTCCAGCGCTCCTGACCGGCTCACGCCGCGCGCCAGAGAGATCGTCGACACGGCTCGAACGATCCTCGACGACGAGGGGCTCGACGCGCTCACGATGCGCCGCATCGCCGAACGCCTCGGGATCCGCGCACCGTCGCTCTACAAGCACTTCCCGGACAAGGGGACGCTCGAGGCGGCGATCATCTCGGCCGCGTTCGAGCAGCAGGCTGAGCTGTTCGAGCGGGCAATCGCGGGCAGCGACGACCCGCTCGCCGCGCTCGCGGCCTGCTACCGCGCCTTCGCCCTCGCCCACCCCCACCTCTACCGCCTCATGACCGATCAGGAGCTCCGCCGCGACCTGCTGGTACCAGGCGTGGAGGAACGGGCGGGCCTCACCGTCTATCGAGCTGCCGGCGAGGACGCCGACCGAGCCCGCGCGGCCTGGGCCTTCGCCCACGGAATGGCCCTGCTCGAGATCGCCAACCGCTTCCCGCCCGGCGCGGACATCGATGCCGCCTGGCGTGAAGGCATCAGAGCGTTCCGTCCCGGTGGCTGATCGCTGGGATGCGATCGTCGTCGGCTCGGGGCCGAACGGCCTCGCCGCAGCGATCGCGCTCGCCCAGGCCGGCCGATCCGTGCTCGTCCTCGAGGCAGCCGCCACGATCGGCGGCGGGACGCGCACTGCGGAGCTCACGCTGCCCGGGTTCCGGCACGACGTGTGCTCGGCGATCCACCCGCTCGCGCTGGCCTCGCCGTTCCTCCGCAGCCTGCCGCTGCGGGAGCACGGGCTCGAGTTCGCCCACCCCGAGATCCCGGTCGCGCATCCGCTGGACGACGGCACCGCGGTGGCGCTCTACCGCTCCCTGGAGCAGACAGCGGACGGACTCGGCGTCGACGGGGACGCCTACCGCACGCTGATGCGACCACTCGCGGCTGAGTGGGATGCGTTGATGGACGACCTGCTCGGTCCGCTCCGCGTGCCTCGCCACCCCGTCGCGGCTGCGCGCTTCGCGCGTGCGGGGCTGCGCTCGGCCACGGGC
>JALYLC010000454.1 GCA_030774435.1 Actinomycetota bacterium | reverse complement strand
CGCGATCCTCCGATCGCTCTGTTCGCTCGCAATGCGCGGGGAGAGTTCGTCGTGCGGCTGAACGTCCGCGGCAACCTGTGGGCGAGACTCGTGTACCAATTCGCGCACGAGCTGTGCCATGTGCTCGCTGATCCACGAACGTTCACGGTCGATCGCTTCACCTGGATCGAGGAAGCGCTGTGCGAAACAGCGTCGCTCTTCGCTCTCGAGCGGCTTGCCTCGGACTGGGCCGAGACGCCGCCCTATCCGAATTGGCGGGAGTACGCGGGCGCTCTCGCGGACTACAAAGCGAAGCGCGTTTCCGACCCGATGCATTCGCCGCCTCCGGGAGTGCCGTTCACCACGTGGTTGGCCCAGCGGCTACCTCTGCTGGAATCCGACGCCGGTCGACGGGATGACAACACCGTCATCGCGAAGGGGCTCCTTCCCATCTTTGCCGCGGATCGTGGCGCGTGGCGAGCTCTGCGGTACCTGCACAGCGGTCCGCGATCGTCGGCGAGATCCCCTGCCGGCTTCATGCAGCAGTGGGCCGCCGCTTGCCCGATGCGGTGCCGCGGCGCCGTTCGGTCGCTCGGTGACCTCATCGGGATCTGAGGGCACTCAGCCGTGGGTAGCGCCTCCGCGTACCCGCGCGGCGGATCGAGCGTTCGAGAGAGCTCCCGGGAGGTGATTACGGCGATGCTGGTGCTGCGACCACGCGCACCTGTCCCGACTTCGCGATCTGCAGCGAGCGCGCCGGCGACGGGTCGAAGATCTCGACCTCCTTGTCGATGCCGGGGTACGCGAGATGGACGCTCTGTGGATGTGCCCGGTCGACGATCGCAATCCCGCCACCGGGAATCGCGACCTTGCGCGCCTTGAGGTTCTTGAGAGCCTGGAGCGCGTTCTTGAACGGATACGTGGCCACGATCAGGTAGATCGCCTGCTTCGACCCGACTTTCACGCCGGGCGGCAGATAGCGGACGAAGATGTTCCCGTTGCCGGTCCGGGTGAGCTCGTAGAGGTAGCCTGGCTTCTCGCCGACCCAGTAAACCGGTTGGCGGACGGATGCGGTGAGCGTCCGGAGCCCCTTAGCCGACAGTCCGATCGGTCCGATCGGGGTCGCCGTCGTCGCGGTTCGGGACGTGGAGGAGGAGGTTCCGGTTGCGCCGTCGCCGCCGCCGCTGCCGCCGGTGATGGCCCACGCGGCGAGACCCCCGCCGATGGCCAGCGCAACGGCCGCGCCCAGCCTCGCCCGGGGCCTCGCGCGATACATGCGGGGAGCGTGCGGTTTCGGCTCGTGTTCTTCCATGTCGTCCAGGCCTCTTCCTCGGCGCGTTACGATTGCGACGCGCCTGGCCGCATCAGTCGACGGCGATGATTTGTCCCGAGGTCACGAGCCGTCGCGCACGGGCGAGCGATGGGTCGAACACCTCGATCTCGTATTTAGATCCAGGGTAGGCGAGGTACACGCTGCGCGGGAACTTCGGGTCGACAACGCCAAGCCCCCCGCCGTCGAGCTTGATCAATTTCGCGCCCTTCGCGAGGCTCAGGCGCTTGACGGCGGCGAGGGCGTTCGTGACGGGGTAGGTGCCCACGGTCAGGTAGGGCGTGGGGACGCCGACGATCGCTCCTTTCGGGAGGTAGCGGATCAGGAACCAGCCCTGGTTGGTCTGCGTCAACTCGTAGGTGTGACGCGGCTGCGGGCCGGCCCAGTACACGGGTCGGGCCGCGGCCTTGGCGAGCTCCGAAAGACGCTGGGCGGTGACGGCGACAGGACGGCCGCTTTCGCGCGGGCTTCCGGGGACACGCTCGAGCTGGTTCGAGGCGACGATCCGGCGAGCGCGCCCCGGCGATGGATCGAAGACCTCGATCTGGTAGCGCGAGCCGGGGTAGGTGATCCAGGCGTTGAGAGGAGTCGCCTTGGTCGAGAACGCGATCGCGCCGCCGGGCACGTCGAGCCGAACGGCGTCTGCTCTGCTGGCGGCTCGCTGCGTCGCCGCATACGCGTCTGGCAACGCGTACGTGCCGACCGTCAGATAGGGCTTGCTCGTCCCCAGCTTCGCGCCGGACGGCAGGTAGCGGATGAGGACGCGGCCGTTGGCGGCAACCGTACGCTCGTAGATGACGTTCGCGGCGGGTCCGACCCAGTAGATCGGCCGGTGCATTCTGCGTGCGAGCTTGCCCAGACCGGCCGGAGTCGTCGCGACCGCGCTGGTGGGTTTCTTCTCCTCGCTCGTCCCGCAACCGGCAGCGATGAGTCCGATCGCGAGCGCCGCGACGAGCAGTCGGCGCGGCCGCGCCGAGCGTAGCAGGCGGCCGCGGCTCGCTGATTGGAAAATCTCGTTCAAGGGTCTGTGACTTTCTCCGTAGAGACGCCTTCTCGTCGTTCGCATGTATCGGCAAGAGTAGACGCCCCTTGAGCGTAATCGCTCAGGCTCGATCGACTTCAGGCGGCAAGAACGCGGCCGCGAAGGCGCGGGCGACGTCGTCATTTGCAGAGGGGCCGATAGGGACACCCTTTCGAGGGACTTCGCGTGCACGTCCTGTACCTACGTTTGGCTGGATGCGTGCTTGTTGCCGTGCTTGCTATCGGGCTGAGCGTATTTCTGCTCGCGGGGAGCGTTGCGCTTGGCGTGAGTAACGCGCGCGACAATCAACGGCGCATCGATCAGCGACTGTCTGCGAGCGCCAGCGATGAGGCTGCTCGGCTCGAGGCGTATTTTGAGCGAGCCCGCTCGGTGATCCTGCTCACGGCGCATAACCCGGCATTCCGGGCGTTTTACGACGAGCCGGGGAGGCGAGTGGCGAAGGTGCGCGCCCGTATCCCGAGCATCAGGGAGTCGGAGGAGGGACTGGCCTATCTCGAGCGGCTGTACTCGGGGAGCATCGGCGAGGCGTGCTTCATCGATCGCTCCGGGCCCGAAAACGCGCGCTTCGTCGATGGGATCCGGGCGCCTCTTGCGGAGCTGTCCCCGGATGAGTCGAAGTCGCCGTTCTTCGCACCGACGTTCGCGCTCCGACCGGGCCAGGTCTACCAGGCGAGACCATACGTCTCGCCGGATACGAAGACTTGGGTCATCTCGAACTCCACTCCACTTCCGGGCAGCGAAAGGCCGGCGCGGGCGATCATCCACTTCGAGGTGTCGCTGGCTTCCTTCCAGCAAGCCGCCGCGGCGATCGCGCGTGGCGCGGACGTAGCGATCGGCGCAGCACGTTGCAGTCGTCGATCGAGTCCGCCCCGAGCAGCATCGCGTGCACGAACGAGAGCACTTTCGCGCCCGCCCGCATCCCCGCCGAGCGATCACTCAGCGAGACCGACTCGTCGACGAGCGCCTCCAACCCGAGCCGATCGCTGAGCGTCGCAGCCAGCAACACCCCGGCATTTGCGACGACCCGCTGGTCGTCGAAAACAGCCTCCACACCGTCCAGACGCCGTCCGCCCCGAACCTCAAAGTCCGTCACCATCCGGGTGACCTCCTGAGCGCAGGACCCGCGGCTGCGCACACAGCCCGTCTTGCCTGCTCAGGAGGTCATTCTGGTAAACCCACCGGACGCCCACCCAGCACAAAACGGTGGATCGAGGCTTAAGACTTAGTGGTCGTTCTCGTAAGTAAGGCGACGTATTTGGTGTCCGGGGTCGGGCGTACGGTTTGTGGCATTCTGTCCGGGTGGTTTGGGGGTAGCAATGCCGCGAAGCAGTCCGTATCGGATTGAGTTGTCCGACGAGGAGCGCGGGGTCTTGGAGTCGATGGCGCGCTCGTATACGTCGCCGTATTGGCGTGTGACGCGCGCTCGGATGGTGCTCTTGGCGGCCGACGGGCTGCGCAACGATCAGATCGCGGCACGGCTTGATTGCGGGCGCGATGTCGTCTCGCAGTGGCGTAGGCGGTTCTTCGATCAGCGTCTCGCCGGTCTCGAGGACCTCCCGCGTCGGGGCAGACCCCCGACCTTTCCCCCCTCAGCTACGCGCTGAGGTGATCGCGCTGGCGTGTGCGCTACCGGCCGAGCAGGGCGTGCCGCTCGCACGCTGGTCGGCAGCCGAGCTCGCACGCGAGGCAGTCGCGCGCGGGATCTGCGAGCAGATCAGCGGCGTGACCGTCTGGCGCTGGCTGAGCGAAGACGCGATCCGGCCCTGGCAGCACCGCTCCTGGATCTTCCCCCGCGACCCCCGATTCGCCGAGCGCGCATCACCGATCCTCGACCTCTACGCCGGCCTCTGGCAGGGCGAGCGGCTGCACCCCGGCGACTACGTGATCTGTGCCGACGAGAAGCCCTCGATCCAAGCCCGAGCACGGATCGCACCGACACGCCCCGCCAGCCGCCGAAGCGGACTGAAGGTCGAGCACGAATACGAGCGCCGCGGCGCGCTCTGCTACCTCGCCGCCTGGGACACTCGCCGCGCGAGGATCTTCGACCGCTGCGCCCCGAAAGACGGCATCGAGCCGTTCGACACGCTCGTCGACCAGTTCATGTCCCAGCACCCCTACACGACCGCCCAGCGCGTCTTCCTGATCGTCGACAACGGCTCCGCCCACCGCGGCCAAAAGAGCATCGACCGCCTCCAAGGCAGCTGGCCAAACCTG
This sequence comes from Actinomycetota bacterium, assembly GCA_030774435.1. GTDB lineage: Bacteria > Actinomycetota > Thermoleophilia > Gaiellales > JALYLC01 > JALYLC01. Next base: position 3,917 of record JALYLC010000454.1, on the reverse strand, counting down.
ATCGTGGTCCACACCCCGATCCACGCCAGCTGGCTTAACCAGGCCGAAATCTACTTCTCGATCGTGCAACGCAAGGTCGTCACCCCCAACGACTTCCCCGACCTCGACACCCTCAAGACCCAACTCCTCGCCTTCGCCCGCCGCTACGAACAGATCGCCACACCATTCCACTGGACATTCACCCGCAACGACCTCAACGCCGTCCTCGCGAAGGTCACCAGCTACCCCACACCAGTCGCAGCCTAACTCCGATACGTCGGCGAACTTCCGAGCCAGACCACTAAGTACACACGCTTCGCGCCGGCGCTCCGCCAGAGGGTTACCACCAGAACGTGCGGGTTCGTCGCTTACGCGCGGGGTCAGACCCCCTGAATTCGTAGCGACGGGGAAGGACGATCGCCGGCGGGGTCAGACCCCTGTGGGGCGTCATCCGCAGCGGTGGTCCTAGCGGCCGTGACGCGGGTTCGAGACTGCATTGCGGGTATCCGCCAGGACCCTCGCTCCTGGCACGCCGGGTCTCGTCTGCGGGTGGCTGCAGCCCTCAGGCGTGGCGCTTGATACGGCGGATCAGGTCGTCGACCTGGTCGTACTCGCGGCGGTCGTGCTGCAGGCGGCGCGTGATCTTCTGTACCGCGTAGAGCACCGTCGTATGGTCGCGGCCGCCGAACTCGCGGCCGATTGCGGGCAGCGTCGCGTCGGTGAGCTCGCGGCAGAGGTACATCGCGAGCTGGCGCGGAGCCACGACGAGCTGCGAGCGCTTGGCGGACTCGAGCTCCGTCACCGGGATGCCGAAGGCCTCCGACACGACCTGCTTGATGGTCGCGACGGAGACGGGGCGATCGGCGTCGGGCAAGTCGCGCAGCGTCTCGCGCACGAGGGCGGCGCTGGCCGGGCGGCCGGTCAGTGAGGCGTAGGCGAGCACGCGCGTGAGCGCGCCCTCGAGCTCGCGGATGTTCGTCGGCACGCGCCGGGCGATCGCTGGCAGCAGCTCGGGGTCGGCGATGCGCACGCGATCGGCGGCCACGCGCTTGTGCAGGATCGCGATGCGCGTCTCGATGTCCGGCGGCTGGACATCGACGAGCAAGCCCCACTCGAAGCGAGAGCGCAGGCGATCGGCGAGATCCGAGATCTCCCGCGGCGCGCGATCGGAGCTCAGGACGAGCTGCCGGCCGCTCGCGTGCAGCGTGTTGAAGGTGTGGAAGAACTCCTCCTGGATGCCTTCCTTGCCCGCCAGGAACTGGATGTCGTCGATCAGGAGGACGTCGAACTCCTCGCGGTAGCGCCGCTTGAAGGAGTCCACGCGCTTGCCCTTGATGGCGGCGATGAACTCGTTGGTGAAGGCCTCGCACGTGACGTAGCGCGCCCGCATGCCCGGCGCGTGCATCAGCACGTAATGGGCGATCGCCTGCAGCAGGTGCGTCTTGCCGAGACCGGTGTCGCCGTAGATCACGAGCGGGTTGTAGGCCTGTCCGGGCGCCTCGGCGACGGCCAGGGCGGCCGCGTGCGCGAAGCGGTTGGAGCTGCCGATCACGAAGGAGCCGAACGTGTACTTCGACCGCAGCGGCTCGTTGGGCTCGGCTCGCCGGCCGCGCTTGCCGCCCTTCGGCTTGACGACCTCGCGCCCGGCGATGGCGGCGGCGCCGCCCAGCGGCGCCGGCTCGCCGTCGGCGACACGGAAGCGCACCGACACGCCCGAGTCGGCCGCGCTCGCCGCCTTGCGCACCAGCTCGGAGAAGTGGCCTTCGATCCAGGATCGCGTGAACTCGTTGGGCACGCCTACCTCGAGTACGTCGCCCTGCAGTGCCAGGGCGCGAGTGGTGGAGAACCATGCGCCGAATACCATCGGCGAGAGGTCGTCGCGGATGCGGTCGGCGACCGCGGTCCAGAGAAGGTCAGGTGTGGAGGGATCTAACGGCATGGCAACGCACGTCCACGGCGCAAGCGGGGTGTCGATCGACGCCGTGCGGACGGGGCGAGGGGAGCGGATGCTAGCGCGTCCGACGTTCCCCGGCCGCGGGATTGCGCAGCGAAAAGCCGCTCGTTGCGGACACTCTTGAGATTTCCACAGCGTCGTCCACAGGTGGGGTGGACCGTTCGGAGTGCGCAATCCCACCACCCGACGGGGATCGCGCGGCGGCCTCGTCCGGCGTCCGGCGATTTGTCCACAACGGGCAAGGTGCGGCGACCTACGACCCGCGCGACGGCTACACTGCCTCTCCCGTCCCGCCGACCCGACGAGCTCACGTGAAGCGCACCTATCAGCCCAACAAGCGCAAGCGCGCAAAGACGCACGGCTTCCGCAAGCGCATGAGCACGCGCGCGGGCCGCGCCATCCTCAAGCGCCGGCGCCGGCGCGGCCGCAAGCACCTCTCGGCCTAGGTCGTGGCGGGCACCGCTACGCGCAGCCGGCGCCTGTCGCGCTCGGCTGACTTCGAGGCTGTCTACAGGCGCGGCCGCTCTGCCTCGTCCCGGCACCTCGTGGTCTACGCGTTCGCGCGCGATCCCGCTGCCGGGGCGACGGAGCCGCGCGTCGGCCTGACCGTCTCGCGCAAGGTCGGCGGCGCCGTCGATCGCAACCGCGTCAAGCGGCTGTTGCGCGAGGCCGCGTCCCGTGTGACCCCGACCCTTGCCTCCGATGTCGACCTCGTGATCGTGGCCAGGCCCGGCCTGGCCGAGGCGCTCAGCGAGGAGAAGCTGGACTGGCTCGCGGCGGAGTTGCGCGAGCTCGCCGGCCGCGCCAGCGGGAGCGCCGCATGAGGCGTGTCGCGCTCTGGCTGCTGCTCGGCCCGATCTACCTCTGGCGCTTCGTCGTGCACGCGCTGGTGCCCGGCGGCCCGGCCACCTGCCGCTTCGAGCCCAGCTGCTCGCGCTACGCCGAGCAGGCGATCCGCATACACGGGCCCCTGCGAGGGTCGCTGATGGCGATCCGGCGGCTCAGCCACTGCCACCCGTTCTCCCGCCATGACCCGATCGACCCGGTGACCCCGCGATGAGCCTCATGCTGCTCAGCATCCTCGGCCCGCTCGAGGACGTTCTGCGCTCGTTGCTCAATGGCATCCACCGCATCACGGGCCTGTCGTGGGCATGGTCGATCATCTGCCTCACGGTCATCGTGCGCCTGGCCATCCTCCCGCTTGCGATCGTCCAGATGCGCTCGATGCGCGGCATGCAGAAGATTGCGCCCGAGCTGCAGAAGCTGAAGCAGAAGCACAAGGGCGACTCGCAGAAGCTGCAGCAGGAGATGATGCTGCTCTACAAGGAGCACGGGGTCAACCCGATCGGCAGCTGCCTGCCACTGCTCTTCCAGCTCCCGGTCTTCATGGGCCTGTTCTTCGTGCTTCGCGGCTTCTCCCACAAGCCGCCGGCGGGCGATCTCAGCTTCCTCGGTGGGTTCATCGAGAACATCACGGTGCACGTCGACAAGGCGGGCTGGGCGGGCTGGGTGCTGATCGGCGCCTACGTGCTGAGCCAGCTGGGCTCGACGCTGCTGATGCCGACTGGCGCCGACCCGCAGCAGCAGATGATGCGGCGGCTGTTCATGGTCATGCCGTTCATCTTCGTCTTCTTCGTGATCCGCTTCCCGGTCGGGCTGATGCTCTACTGGATCTCGACCAACCTCTGGACGGTCGGTCAGCAGGCGGTGCTGCGCAAGCTCATGGGCCCGCCGCCGAACGCCGCGCCGCCCAAGGCCAAGACCGCGCGGGCCTCGCGCATCCCGAAGCCGAGCGGCGGCAAGGGGCTGCAGGGCGCAGGGCGCTCGCGGAAGCGCTGATGGACGGCCAGTTGCGCTCGTTCGAGGCCGAGGGCGCAGGCGATGACGTGGCCGCCGCCCGCCAGGAGGCGCTGCTCTCGCTGCGCGAGCTGGCCGGCGAGGTCGCCGAGGCCGACGTCGAGTTCGTGACGGTCAGCGAGGGCGA
>JALYLC010000453.1 GCA_030774435.1 Actinomycetota bacterium | reverse complement strand
CGGCCGAGGCCAGCTCGCGCAGCTCCCACGGATCCCACTCGACGACAACCGGCCAATCCTCCGCCGTGACCAGCCGGCTCGCGACGTCGACCGTGTAGACCGCACGCGGAACGCGTACCACCTCGCCACCCACGATCTTCTCGACCTCGCCATGCGAGATCCGCGACCAGGCCAGCCGCTCGCGCCGATGAGCCCGCCGAAACGACAGACAGTCCCCGCCGCGTCGCACCTCGAGATAAACGGCGTCCGCATCCCGCCGAGAGGCCGCGACGTGATCCGGCCACAGCTCCACCCAACGCACCTCACTCGCACCACCAAGGAACTCGGCGCGCACCCGCTCCTGCCAGGCCTCCGCATCGACCTGGATCGAATGGTCGCCATCGATCGGCGCCGCGATCACCACCAGCGGAGGCCAACCATCACGCTCCCACACCCGCAGATGCACCAGCAACCGACGACCAAACGCCCGACGATCCGCCGCAGGCAGCACCAGCTCATCGACAACAAGCCTCATCGGCTCGAGCACGCCGGTCGTCTTGATCCGACCCGTCGCCCGCCCAAACGCCTCGATCTCCGACCGCACATAGCGCGGACGGAACCGCGACGAATCCGCAACCCGCTCCGGTAGCCGGGACGTCACAACCAGCTGCCGCAGTCGCTCACGCGTCAAGCCAAGCAACGCCGCGGCCTCGGTCGCGGAAACAGTCTCCAGGGAACCAAAACCCGTCATCGCACATGTGTATATCACAAACAGCAAATACTTGATTGTGATTTTCGTCGGCACTGCTCGCGGTGAGCGCAGTGAAGCGCCTCTCGTTCAGCAGCCTATCCCGCGGTTCATGTGACGCTTATCGCACCTCCTTCATTGATCTCCTGATGGATCGTCACGGCCACGGAGGCGAGGTCTGGTGCTTCTGGCGTCGCAAGCCGCCGTTCGCGGGGCTATATCGCGAGCACTCGCGCGAGGTCTACAACTGGTTCCGGAAGGAGACGCGCGACCATAAGGTCGCCGCCGACCTGACCGCCGAGACCTGCCTTCTCGCGGTCCGTCGATGGTTCGCACGGGCGCCATGACAAGCGTTTTGCGCGGAGCGCGAGTGGGTATCGAAATGCACATGTCGCGTCGCTTGATCGCTATCTACCTGAAGGATCACCTGGCGGGAGCGACCGCCGGGGTTGCTCTTGCCAGGCGGGTGGCCGAGAGCAACGCGAACACCAGCTCGGGGTCGGCGCTCGCGCAGGTCGCGGCCGAGATTGAGGAGGACCGTGAGACGCTCAAGCGGCTTATGTCAGAGCTCGGAGTGCCTGGCTCGCGTCTCAAGAATGCTGGTGCTTGGGCGGCTGAGCGCCTCGCGCGACTGAAACTGAACGGGCGGGGCGGTGGCGGCAGGGGTTCCGAGTTGCAGCGCATGTACGAGCTTGAGGCGCTCGGGTTGGGTATTGCCGGAAAGCAGGGACTCTGGGATGCGCTCCGTTGTTCGCCTGAGGCGGCGGCTCATGCGGATCTCGACCGCCTAGAGAGCCGTGCGCGGCGTCAGCGAGAGGTTGTTGAAGTGGAACGCCTCGCGCTCGCTCGAGCCGCGCTCTCCGCGGACGCCTGACAGCGAGAGGTTTAGCGCGGAGCCAGCACTCGGAGTCAGCCCAGCCTAAGCGTCCCCGCACAGGCGGGCGCCGCACGCCGGGGGGACCCGCCACACACCTACGACCGCGACGAAGGCGCCGCCGGCTTCGGTGACCGCGAGGCCACGCGCTCGGCTAACTCGCCTTGGATTCCGAGCACGCGAGCAGAGCGCGCTGATCGCTACAGCGAGCGGCCGGTACTGCCTCGGCCGCGGCCGAGGCCAGCTCGCGCAGCTCCCACGGATCCCACTCCACCACGAAGGGCCGATCCTCCGGTGTGGCAGCCGGCGTACGACGTCGACAGTGTAGACCGCGCGGAAATGTCTACCACCTCGCCGCCCACGATCCTTTCGACCTCGGCATCCGAGATCCGAGATCAGGCCAGTCGATCGCGCCGAGGAGCCCGCCGAAACGACAGACAGTCCCCGCCGCGTCGCACCTCGAGATAGACCGCCTCCGCATTTCCAGCCGCGAGGCCGAGACGTGATCCGGCCACTGCTCCACCCAGCGCACCTCGCTCGCGCCACCGAGGAACTCGGCGCGCACACGATCCTGCCAAGCCTCCACAATCGACCTGGACCGAGTGATCGCCATCGATCGGCGCCGCGATCAACACCAGCGGAGGCCAACCCTCGTTATGCACGCAGTGATTGATGATTGGCGCGATAGGTGCCGCGGAGAAGGCGAAATCGGGCCTGCAGATCGACCTCTCCGCGAGCGTTCCGACCCTCGGGAGTAACACGGGAGTAACAACACCGCGCGATTTGGACGTCGTTAAGCTGCGCAAAACGAACGTATGTTCGCTTAAGAGCGAAGCTGCTAAGCCAGGCGAAATGCCTGCAAATAGCCGAAAAACTCGGCATGGGCAGTGTGGGGCTCGAACCCACGACCTCCTGCGTGTAAAGCAGGCGCTCTAGCCGGCTGAGCTAACCGCCCGCCGCCACGGTAGCCGACGGGCGCGGGCCTCTCCTACGATGCCGGTGTGCCCGTGCCGCTCCTGATCCGCATCTTCCGCATCGCTGCGATCACGGAAGCGATCACCTGGCTCGGGCTTCTGGCCAGCATGTACGAGAAGTACATCGCCCACTCGCATTCCGGCGCCATCCAGATCTTCGGCACGCTGCACGGCTACGCGTTCCTGGCCTACGTGCTCGTCGTGTTCCTCGTGCGCGCCGAGTACAAGTGGACGAACCGGATGACGGTGCTCGCCCTGATCGCCTCGGTGCCGCCGCTCGCGACGGTCCCGTTCGAGCGCTGGGCGTTCCGGCTCTACCGCGAGCGCTAGCCGAGCTTCCCCCTCGTTTCGGTGTCAAGCGGCGGCGACGGCGCGCCGATACGCCGGGAGACGCCCTCACCGGGGCAGACGAAGGAGGAAGGGTGTTCTCGAGGCCAATTCGCGTCTCGCCCGCGATGGGCGTGGCGTTCGCAGCGCTGGCGTTCGCGGTCGGCGGCAGCTCGCTCGCGCAGGGCGCGGCAACCAGGATCCACAAGCTCATCAGCGGGTCGGCGATCAAGAAGGGCTCGATTCCCGCCAACCGGCTCAAGGCCGGGTCGATCACGGGCAAGCAGATCAAGGCCGGAGCGATCACGGGCAAGCAGATCAACGAGCAGACGCTCGGGAACGTCCCCAGCGCGACGCGGGCGCAGCGCGTCACCCTCGCGGACCGCGCAACCAACGCGCAACGCGCGACGAATGCCGACAACGCGCTCGCGCTCGGCGGCACGGCGGCGGCCGGCTATCTCAGCTTCGCCAGCCGAAGCATCCCGTCGGGCGTGACGGTGACCGGCGCCTTCGGCATCGGGAGCAACGTCACGGTCGCCGTGACGACAACGATCGTTCCGCCTCCCGTCCCCGACGTCGACACCACCCCGACCAATGCCACCTCCACCACTGCGATGACGAGCGACATCCGGCAGGTCGTCCAGTTCCCGGGCCCGGCGCCGGCCGACCTGAGCGACGCGACCGTGAACTTCGCCAACCCCAGCGCCGCCGATGCCGACCCCGCATGCAGCGGGACAGCTACGGCTCCGACCGCCCCAGCAGGCAAGGTTTGCCTGTATCTCACGTCCGCCGTGGGGACCGGCACGACGCTCGACGGCCAGGCGATCCCGGGGCTCGCAGGCAGCCGCAGCGGGTTCGTCGTGCACGCCGCGAATGCGACGCTCGGGCAGACAGGCGCCTTCGGCACCTGGGCGTATACGGCGCCGTGAGGTAGCGGGTCCGCATCGCTACGATGGATCGGTGGCCGAGCAGCTCGATCTGAGCGATCCGCGCGTCGCGCTCGCCAACGAGCGCACGCTCCTCTCGTGGATCCGGCTGGCG
>JALYLC010000452.1 GCA_030774435.1 Actinomycetota bacterium | reverse complement strand
AACCTCGACTGCCGCGAGATCCGCGCGGGCGCCACGGTCGTCCTGCCCGCGGCGCACGACGGCGGCGGCCTCTACTTCGGCGACTGCAAGGCGCTGATGGGCGACGGCGAGATCGTCGGGCCGCCAGAGGTCGGCGGTCTGGTGACCGCTAGCGCTGAACCCCGCGAGCGGCCGGCGTCGATGACCTGGCCGCGCATCGAGACGCTCGACAGCATGACCACGCTCGTCTCTGGAAAGCCGCTCGAGTGGAGCGCCCGCCAGGCCTACCGCGAGCTGCTCGAATGGGTCGTCGACGACTACGAGATCGCCCGGCCGCAGGCCGCCCTGCTGTTGGCGATGGTCGCTGGTGCCGGCATCTGCCAGATCAGCAACACCGACTACACCGCGTACTGCGCCGCGCCGCGCGACGTGCTCGAGCCGTACCGGCGCTAACGCACGAGGCCGCGGGCGGCGACGAGGATCACGTGATCCACGACACCGTCGCGCACGGCCAGCAGGCCGTCGTGCAGGTTGACGCAGCCGCAGGCGTGGTTCGGGATGACCTGCAGGCGATCGCCGACGGCCGGCCGCGTCGCCAGCGCGGAGACGTTCACGTACCCGTGCTCCTCGTTGATCGTGTGCAGGTCGGCCTCCGGCAGGCCGACGATGGTGCCGTGCCCGCCGTCCGGATGGTCGTCGGAGGTGAGGGTCTTGGAGCCCGCGTCGATCACGATCTGCCCGGGCACGGCATCGGAGACGACGGTCACGGCGACCGAGAGCGCGCATCTGTCGGCGTCGCCGTCGACCCGGTCGAGCAGCGCGTACGTGCCGGATCGCAATTCGTTGACGCAGGTCTCGTGCGTGAGGTAGCGCGAAGGCGTCGAACCGCCCGAGATGCGATCGCAGCGCACGCCCGCGGCGAGAAAGGCGTCGCGGGTGTCGCGCAGCAGCTCGTCGACGGCCTCGATGCGCGCTCGTACGGTCGCCGCATCGCCACGCGCGTGCCCCGGGTAGCAGCTGATGCCGGCCACCTCGAGGGCAGGCAGGCGCGAGAGCGCCTGAGCGAGCGCGAGCGCGCCGGCCGGCGTCGTCTGGCCTGTGCGGTGCAGGCCGACGTCCATCTCGACCAGCAGCGTGGCGCGCGCGCCATGGCGCTCGAGTGCCGCCGCGAGCCCCTCGGCCGGAGGCAGGCCGTCGACCGCCACCGTCAGCTCCACGCCCGCGGCCGCGATGCGCGCGAGGCGCTCCCACTTGTCGTTGCCGAACGGCGGGTAGTGCACGAGGATGCGCGGCGCACCGGCCTCCTGGAAGACCTCGGCCTCGCCGGTCTTCGCGACGGTAAGGCCGCCCGCGCCGAGCGCGAGTTGCCGCAGTCCGATCTCGGGCGACTTGTGCGTCTTCGTATGCGGCCAGAGCGCGATGCCGTGCCCGTCGCAGTACGACTGCAGGTCCTGCAGGTTGGCCTCGAGGCGGTCGAGGTCGACCATCGCGACCGGCGTCTCGACCTCGAGGACGGAGCGCCCCACCTGCGCCGTCAGCAGCTCGAGCGTGCGGTCGGCTCCGGTGCGCATCGCGAATGAGCATAGTGAAACGGCTGCCCGAGCGGTAAGCTCCTCGCATGGGCCTCGAGAATCCGATTCATCTGCTGGTGCTTGCCGTGATCATCCTGCTGGTCTTCGGGTCATCGCAGCTTCCGAAGATCGCACGCTCGGCCGGTAAGCACGCGCGGGAGGCCAAGGACGGCATCACGTCGTTCAAGGAGGAGTTCGATCACGGCCTCGGCGACAACAACCCGCTGCACGAGGTCACCGAGACGCTGCGCTCGGCGAATCCGAAGGCGATCGCGCGCGACGCCGTCACGAAGTCCTCGAAGCCGAAGCCCACCGGCGCCGTCAAGAAGCCACCGCCCGCGCCGTAGGTCGGCGCGGCCGTCCTCGCCGCCTGGTGAAAAGGTGGTGAAGGCGCGCTGCTGCGCGGAAAATCCGTTCTAGGGTGAGTTGCGTGGCACTCCACCAACTCTCCACGCGCACGGACGCGCCCGTCGCCGGCTTCGAGATCGAGCGGCAGTGGCGCGCGCATCCCGCGCTGCGGTTGCCTCTCACCGTCGGCGCCTGGCGCGCCGTCGATGATCGTTGCGAGCGCCTGCTCGATCACTACTACGACACGGCCGACCTTCAGCTCGACCGGCAGCGCGCGCGCCTGCGTGTGCGCAGGTCCGACGCCGCCGAGGTCGCAACGCTGAAGCGGCACGTGACCTCGAGCGCCGGCCTGCGCCGCCGGGTCGAGATCGAGGGCCCGTGCGACGGCGATCCCGAGCTGTCGGCGGCGTTCATCGCCGCGCGGCTTCTGACCTTGCATCCGCTGGTCGAGCTCGGGCGCATCGTCACTGCGCGCGCGACGCGCATCTACGCACAGGGCGACCGGACCGTCGAGGTCGTCAGGGACTGCGTCTCCTATCCGGTGGGAGAGGACGAATGGCGGCTCGAGGCCGAAGGCGAGGCCGATGACGTCAGCGAGCTCGGCGCGCTGCTCGAGGGGATGCCGCTCGGGCTCGCTCCGGTTCGGCGCGGCAAGGTGCGCACCTTGCTGCTGCGCTGCGCGGCCTGACGGCTGTGAAGCTCGTGGTGAGCGTCTGGAGACGCCGAGCGCTGATCAGCCGCGCGTGACGGCCTGGAGCGCGGCTCCCGTGCCACCGTCGATGCGCAGCGTGGCGCCGTTGATGTGCGCCGCCTGCCGCGAGGCCAGGAACGCCACGGCGGACGCCACCTCGTCGGCCGTCGCGAAGTCCCCGCTGGCGGTCGGGCGCCAATCCGCCGGATCATCTCCGGCCATCCCTGGCAGGGTGTTGCCCGGGCAGACCGCATTGGCGCGGATCCCGTAGGGAGCTCCCTCGGCACCGAACAGCTCGGCGAGCGCGACCATTCCCGACTTGACCACCGAGTACGCCGGAACCCGGTGCGAGCCGCGGATGGAGGAGTCGGAGGCGATCAGCACCATCACGCCGCTGCTCTGGTGGCGCATCGGCTCGAACACGGCCCTCGCGTAGCGGAAGGTCGAGGTGAGGTTCGTCTCGAGCAGGCGCTCGAAGTCCTCGTCCGTCGTCTCGACGAGTGGGCCCTCGACGAGGACGCCGGCGTTCGCCACGAACAGGTCCACGTGTCCCAGCCGCTCCAGCGCAAAGGCGACCGAGGCATCGCAAGCGGCGCGATCCGTCGAGTCAGCCTGACAGAACACGGCCCCGGTGTCGCGCTCCAGCGCGGCGGCTCGCTGCTCGTCGCGCCCGCAGAACACGACGTCGTAGCCGTTGGCGCGCAGCCGGCCCACGATTGCGGAGCCGATCCCGCCCGTGCCACCGGTGACCAGCGCCGAGCGGCTCATCGCGCGCGCTCGGCGTCGACGGTGTTCGCACGCAGGGCGGCGCGCATGCCACCATCGATCAGCAGGTCCGCGCCCGTGATCGTGCGCGCCTCGTCGCTCGCGAGGAAGGAGACGGCGGCCGCGACGTCGCGCGCATGCACGAGCCTCCCGAGCGGCGGGCGCGTCCACTCCGAGGTGTCGGGCAGCGTGTGGCGCCCGTCCACCGTGGTCACCATCCCCGGCTCGGTGTCGCCGGGACAGACGGCGTTCACGCGCACGCCGCCAGGCCCGGCCTCGACCGCGAGCATGCGCGTGAGCATGATCACCGCGCGCTTCGAGACCGAGTACGCGCCGATCGGTGTCTCGCCCCAGACGCCGGCATCCGAGGCGACGAGCACCAGCGAGCCGCGGGTCTCGTAGAGAGCCGGCAGGACCTCGCGGGCGTAGCGGAAGGGCGCGACGAGGTTCGTGGACATGACCGTGTCCCACTGCTCGTCGGTCGTCTGCGAGAGCGTCGCCTCGCACAGCACGCCGGCGTTGAGGACGACGATCTCGAGCCCGCCGAGACGCGCCACGGCCTCCGCCACGGATGCTGCGACCGCACCGCCGTCGCGGGCGTCCGCAGCCACGAACTGCGCTCCCGCGACTTCCGCCACTGCCGCACCGCGCGTCTCGTCGCGCCCCGTGAAGACGACGCGCGCGCCCTCCTGCGCGAGGCGGGTGACGATCGCCTCGCCGATGCCCGAGGTACCTCCCGTGACGAGCGCGCGCTGATCGGAATGCCGGGGCACCGCCGCATTCAACCAGGCGCGGGAGCCGCCAAGTGGCACACGCGGCGTGTGTCGTTTGGCGGCGCGAGCCGCCAGGTGGGGTCTGCCGCCAGGTGGGGTCTGGCTCCGCCAGGTGGGGTCTGACCCCAGGTGGCGGAGCCTGACCCCAGGGTGGCGATCCGCTCAACCAGGCGCTTCTTGGGCATCGAAGCACTTGCGAGTGTCTCGCCGGGAGCGCCGCGTCTCGGCCCGGTGAATGACGGGCTTTCCGCGTGCCTAAAGGATTTGCGGCTCCGTTGGACAGGTCGGTGCCAGGCTCCGCCAGGCGGGGTCAGGCCCCGCCAGACGGGGTCAGACCCCACCTGGCGACCCCAGCGGGTTGTCGCGAAGGACCGCCGACTACGCCGCGCTGATCGGCGCGAGTGACGCAACCGAGCTCAAGCGCCTGCTCACCGGGCTACTCGCCCAGATCGACCCGGCCGGCACGCTTCACGGCGCCTGAGGGCCCGCCAGCGGCAACTCCGCCGGCAGTCCGAAGCTCGCATGCAGGTCGGGCGTCACGAAGCCCGTGACCGACGCGATGCGCCCGCCGCGCAGGTCGAGCACGTCGAGCACCTCGAACGCGTATCCCGTTCGCTCAGTGTTCAGGCCGTAGCAGCCCACCGCGAGCTGGCCGTTGGCGCGCGTGACGACGTGCCGCCAGGGCTGGGCCAGCGCGTTGTCGCGCAGGAACCGCGTGATCGCCTCACGGCCGCCGTACCAGCACGCCCAGGGAGGCATCGACCAGGTTGCGTCCTCGGTCAGCATGGCGACGACCGCTGCCACGTCGCCGCGCTCCATCGCGTCGGCGTAGCTCTGGGCGATCGCCTGCAGCTCCCGCTCGCCGAGCGCCCGCAGCGTCACCTGCTGGCTCTGCTCGGGCAGCCGCTCGGCGATGGCCTTGCGGGCGCGCTGCAGCGCGCTGTTCACGGACGCCACCGTCGTTCCCAGCGACTCGGCCACCTCGCGCGCCGAGAATCCCAGCACCTCGCGCATGAGCAGCACCGCGCGCTGCCCGGGCGGAAGCAGCTGGAGCGCGGCGACGAACGCCAGCTCGACGCTCTCACGCTGCTCGTAGCGCGCCGAGGGCGCGGTGCGGCCGTCTGCCAGCCCGAGCTGGGCGTCGGGATACGGCTCGAGCCAGACCGACTCGACGAGCGGCGGCTCGTCGTCGTCCCAGTCGCTGGCCGGGAGGTAGCCGACGGGCAGGTGCCTCGCCGGCCGGCGCTCCATCGCGTTCAGACAGGCGTTGGTCGCGATCCGGTAGAGCCAGGCGCGCAGCGAGCTGCGCGCCTCGAACCGCGGCAGCCCGCGCCAGGCGCGCAGCAGCGCGTCCTGCAGCGCATCCTCCGCGTCGTGCACCGAGCCCAGCATGCGGTAGCAGTGGGCGTGGAGTTCCGTGCGGTAGGGACCGAGCAGCCGGCGGAATGCGTCCGCGTCACCCTTCTGGGCGCTCGCGAGCAGCGCGCGCTGCTCGCCGGTCGCATCTGCCGGGGTCGTACTCATGCTCGGGAACGTAGACCGACGCGGTGGCCAGAACTCATCGCAAGCCGCCGCGATGAGTCGAGCGCGTTCCCCGGGTCTCATCTTGCGAGCACCTCAATCGAAGGAGACCTCGCATGCTGCCGCCAAGCTCGTGGTCGCTGCTGAACGGAAGTTCGGCACGACCTGCCCGCAAGATCTACGACATCCCGGCCGTCCTCAGGCGCGAGCCGCGTCGCCTGCGGCTCCGCCGCCATCGCCTGCGCCGGAGGCCCGGAACGTAAAGTCCTGGCCGTGAAGGCAGCCGTGTGCCACGGCTTCGGCGAGCCGCTGGTCGTCGAGGAGGTCGAGCTCGATCCGCCGCGGCCCGGGGAGGTCAGGGTGCGGGTGGCTGCCTGCGCGATCTGCCACAGCGACGTGGCGTACGCATCCGGCGCCTGGGGCGGTCGCCTGCCCGCCGTCTACGGGCACGAGGCGGCCGGCGTCGTCGAGGAGGTGGGCGACGCGGCCGGCGGTATCGGTCCCGGGGATCACGTCGTCGTCACGCTCGTGCGCTCCTGCGGCTCCTGCCACGTCTGCCTTCGCGGGCAACCGGCCCTGTGCGCGACGACCTTCGCACTGGATGAGCGCAGCCCGCTGCGCGCGGCGGACGGCGGCGAGATCGCGCAGGGGCTGCGCACGGCCGGGTTCGCGGAGCAGGTGCTCGTGCACGAGTCGCAAGTCGTCCCCGTGCCGAGCGCGATGCCGCTCGACCGCGCCTGCCTGCTGGCCTGCGGCGTCGTCACCGGCTACGGAGCCGTGTTCAACACCGCGCAGCTGACGCCCGGTGACAGCGTGGCCGTGATCGGCGCCGGAGGCGTCGGGCTGAACTGCATCCAGGGCGCCCTCCTGGCCGGTGCCGCTCCGATCGTCGCCATCGACCTCGCGGTCGACAGGCTCGGGGCGGCAATGGCGTTCGGCGCAACGCACTCCATCGACCCGGCCGCCGACGACACCCCGCGCGCGGTGCGGAACCTGACCGAAGGCCGCGGCGTCGACTGCGCCCTGGTCGCGGCCGGTTCCACCACGGCGGTCGAGCTCGCGCTGCGGCTCGTGCGCCGAGGCGGCACGACCGTGATCGTCGGCATGCCCGCGTCCGGAGCGATGGTCGAGATCGAGCCCGCCGGGATCGCGCACGACGGCATCCGCATCCTGGGCAGCAAGCTCGGATCGACGCGTCCCGCAATCGACATCCCCCGGCTCGCCGCTCTGTACCTCGACGGCCAACTGCGTCTGGACGAGCTCATCTCGTCGCGCGCGCCGCTCGCGGCGATCAACGACGCGATGGGCTCGGCCGCGCGCGGCGAGGCGCTTCGCGCCGTGATCACGTTCTGATGCTCGCGTCCGCGCTCGCTGAGACGTCTAGCTCCGGTCGGTCTCGGCACTGAGCCCGCGGCCGTCGAAGAGCGCGTCGACGGCCGAGTCCAGCGGCAGGTCGGGCGGGGGCACGGTGACGTCAGCGTCGCCCGCGTGATCGCCCGACTCGAGCAACTCGCCGTGCTGGCGGATGAACGCGCAGAGCCCGACCAGCAGGCGCTGGTACTCGTCCTCGCGGGCCTCGTCCACCGCCAGCGTCACCGCATTGTCGAGCAATCGCATGTCCTCCGCCGCCGTGGCTGGGAGGAGCCAGCGTCCCTCGCCTGCGATACGAACGATCAACATGCTCCCTTCGGCACGAGCTACGCGAAAGCGATAGCCGCATGCTTTGCAAAGCATATCGATGTGGCTTGTTAGTTACCTGCGGGAATGCTCGCTCCCGGCGGCGTCGGCCGCATTGTCTTCCGATGAGTTCGCCCGGCACCACAGGTCTACCTGGCAGAACCATCGACAGAGGAGAGGGAGCCATGGCGGGCACAGAACCCGTGGCCCAGCTGGATGCGCGCTTCAGCGCCGAGGACGCGAGCGCGACGCCGTGGAGCCGCGCGCAGGCTGCGCTGGAGCAAGCAGAGGTGTTCTGGATCTCGACGGTGCGCCCCGACGGGCGACCACACGTCACGCCACTACTGGCCGTGTGGCTGGACGGCGCGCTGCATTTCTGCACGGGCGCGGACGAGCAGAAGGCGCGCAATCTCGCGCGCAACCCGCGCTGCGCCCTCACGACCGGCTGCAACGCACTCGGCGAGGGCCTCGACCTCGTGGTCGAGGGCGAGGCCGCGAGCGTCCGGGACGACGCCAGGCTCAGGCGCCTCGCCGCCCTCTACGAATCGAAGTACGGCAGCGACTGGCACTTCGAGGTGCGCGACGGAGCGTTCCTCCACAGCGGCGGCTCGGCGCTCGTGTTCGAGGTCGCGCCGGTCACGGCATTCGGGTTCGGCAAGGGCGCGGACGGGTTCAGCCAGACGCGCTGGCGCTTCGGCTGGTAGCCGGTTGCGCTCGCGGCGACGCGGGCCGCACGTGCACCTCCTCGCTGCGGCCGGCGCCGCGGCGTACCCTGCAGGGATGCGCACGCGGCGTCGTGAGCTCGAGGGCGAACTCGAAGAAGAGCTCGCCGCGACCGCGACCGCGTGGCCTGTCGACCCGGCGTGGCTCGCAGCGCCGGAGCTCACGGCGCCGAGCAGCCTGGTGGCGCGCACGGAGGCGGCGCGCAGCGCGCAGAAGCAGATCGGCAACCGCGCCGTCAGCCGTGTGCTCGCGCGCGACCCCAACCGGAAGCTCGAGAAGGCTCCGATGCCGCCGCCGCCAATCCGGACCGGCCGCGAGGTCGACGTGATCTTCGACACCAGCCCGTACCTCAAGGACCTGGTCGGGGCGAAGCTGCGCAAGGTGAGCCTGGAGCACGAGATGGAGGTCGACGAGGAGGGCGCGTTCGATCACGCCTGGGTCGAATATGCGAAGCGCCACATCAACCCCGACACCGGCAAGCTCTTCGCCGACGACGCCGAGGCGCGCGCGTTCGCGAAAGCCAAGGGCCTCCGCGCGTTCCAGGACGGCGATCGGAGCAAGGTGCACATCCGCAAGGAGCGCGCCAATCTCGGCACCCAGCTGCACGAGGGCCTCCACCTCCACGCCTCCGAGCAGTGGAACAAGGAGATGGGTGCGTACTACAACGCCAACGAGGGCGTCACGGAGTTCTTCACCCGCAAGATCGGACCGGAGGTCGGCGTCGAGCGCGACATCAACTCGTTCCTGCGCGAATTCACGTCGGCGGGCCACCTCGCCGATGCCGCAGGCCAGGACGTCCTCGCGGCGGCGTACTTCGAGGGCGACATCGAAGCTCTCAAGCGCAAGATCGACACTCGCGGCGCCGGCACCTGGAAGAAGTGGCTCGATCTCCTGACGGACAACAACTTCAAGGCCGCCAACGCGCTGCTGATGTAGACACTCTCGCCTTGGATTTCGCAATCGGACCGCGCGCGTCCCAGGCATCGTCTTAGACTGACGCGATGATCGCGAAAGCACCATTCGGGGCCACCGGGCACGACAGCAGCCGCGTCATCTTCGGGGCCGCGGCACTCGGGGAGGTGACGCAGCGCGAGGCCGACGAGGCGCTACCGCTGCTGCTCGAGCACGGCGTGAACCACATCGACACCGCGGCCAGCTACGGCGATGCGGAACTGCGGCTCGCGCCGTGGCTGCGCGAGCACCGCGACCGGTTCTTCCTTGCCACCAAGACCGGCGAGCGCGCCTACGCGGCTGCGCGTGAGGAGATCCGGCGCTCGCTCGAGCGCATGGGGGTCGACCGGGTCGACCTGATCCAGTTGCACTGCCTCGTCCACCCCGACGAGTGGGACCTCGCGCTGAGCGAGCAGGGGGCCCTGCACGCGGCTGTCGAGGCCCGCGACGAGGGACTGGTGAGCTTCATCGGCGTGACGGGCCACGGTCTCACGATCGCCGCGATGCACCGGCGCAGCCTCGAGCGCTTTGCCTTCGACTCCGTGCTCTTCCCCTATAGCCACGTGATCATGCAGGACGAGACGTACGCCGCCGACGTCCGGCGGCTGCTCGCCACCTGCCGCGACCGCACTGTCGCGGTGCAGACGATCAAGAGCATCTCGCGTGGCCCGTGGGGCTCCAAGGACCAATCGACGGCGACCTGGTACGAGCCGCTGGTCGAGCAGGAGCACATCGACCTCGCCGTGCACTGGGTCCTGGGCGAGCCGGGCGTCTTCCTCAACAGCGCCGGCGACCTCGGGCTCCTCCCGCGCGTGCTCGACGCGGCCGAGCGCTTCTCAACACGGCCGGACGACGCCGAGCTGGCGCGCCTGGCCGACAATCTGCACCTCAGCACGCTCTTCGTCTAGCTGCAGAAGCGGACGGGTCAGAGCTCGCCGTCCCAGTAGTCGACCGACTCGGCCATTCGGAGGCGCTTGCCCGGCCAGGGCCAGACCCCGACCTTGTCGCTGTCGGGGTAGACGGAGATGCTGAGCTCGTTCACCGGCATCGTCGAGAGCATCAGGATGCGGACGACGGTGGCGGAGCGGTTGGTCACCTTGTGGCCGCCGTCGGGGCCCACGGGGAAGCACACGACATCGCCCTCATCGAGCTCGTGATCGCCATCGGGGTCACGCAGGACGGGCGCGCCTGCCAGAACGACGAGCCACTCCTCCTCGACGCCCTCGTAGTGGTACGGGCAGACGCTGTCGCCCGGGTCGAGCTCGTAGACCGAGCCGCCAAGCCTCTCGGCCCCGATGCTCGTTCCGAAGCTGGTCATGCGGCGACCGTAGCCCGCGGGTTGGGCGGGATCGGTCGCGAGGGCGACCTCGTAGAGGTTGAGGGGCTCGCTCATTCCCCGTCCCAGAGGTCGACGGAATCGGCGCTGCGGAAGACCCTGCCCGGCGGATTCACGAGGAGCTTGCCGCTGTCCGGATACTCGACCACGTCCGGCGAATGGCGATCCGACACGACCAAGACCGTTCCCGGGCCGGTCACCTGATGCCCGCCGCCCGAGCCGACGGGGAAGCAGAGGACGTCGCCCCGCTTCAGAGCTTGCTCGCCCTCCGGGGTTCTGACGAGTGGCGTGCCGTCGACGACGACCAGCCACTCCTCGATCCCGTGGTGGAAGTGGAACGGATGGCTGCGCTGGCCGTCCTCGAGCGCATACAGGCGGGCGCCAATCTGATCCGCGCCGATCGCCTGTGCGACTTGCGCGCTGCGCGAGCGGTACCTGTCGCGCTCCGACGAGCGATCGAAGGCCGGCGCGTAGAGGTTGAATCGGCGCACCGCGGCATCTTGCCAGCAGCGCGAGAAGCGGGTGCGGATGCCCCCTCCCAGTGTCCTTCCGAGGGATTAGCCGCCGGGGATCTTGCCGCAGGCTTCGGTGAGGCCGCGTGCGCCGCGCGGCGAAAGCCGGAAGGAAATCGCCATGCGAGCAGCACGCCGAGAACGCGCTCAGGTTCTGGAGATGATCGCGCTTGCCCTGGTTGCGCTGCTGGGCATCGCTGCGTGCGCGATCGACGTCGGCTACGCGTACTACGCGAAGCGGCAACTGCAGAGCTCGACGGACGCGGCGGCGCTCGCCGGAAGACCGGGGCCGCGCTCAACACCTCATCCGGCCTCTACCTGCACACGGTCGACGGAAGCACCACGTCATGCATCGAGGCCGTGCCTGACGACATCGTCTTCCTGACCGAGCCGCCTCGTCGACGACGGCTTCTGACGCCGGCGTGCTCGCGTCGAGCGCCGCGCCTAGATCCACGCGCGGCGCTTGAAGAACCCGAGGATTACGAGCACCGTCGCGATCTGCAGCGCCGTCCCGAGCACGAACGCGGTGGGCGAGCCGATCAGGTGGTTCACCATGTAGCCGAAGTTCTGCCCGAAGAAGCCCGTGATGTAGGTGATGGGCAGAAAGATCGCCGCAAGCACCGTGAGCTGCTTCATGATCTGATCGCGGCGATTGGCGACCGTCGAGAGATAGACGTCGATGACTCCGGTGAGCAGGTCGCGATAGGAGTCGATCATCTCCGACAGCCGGATGAGGTGGTCGTAGACATCGCGGAAGTAGCGTGTGGTCTCGTCGCTGATGCCCGGAATCTGCACGACGTTGCCGACGAGCTGCGCGAACATGTCGCGCTGCGGGGCGATCACGCGCCGCACGCCGACGAGGCGCTGCTTCATGGAGAAGATCTCCTGCAGCTGCTCCTCGCGCGGGCTGCTGAAGATCTCGGACTGGAGCGTGTCGATCCGCTCGTCCATGTCCGAGAGCGACGGGAAGAAGCTGTCCACGAGCCCGTCCACGACGTGGTAGACGAGCATCGACTCGTCGCTGAGCGTGTCGGGGCGCTTCATGTAGCGCCTCTGCAGTTCGACGAACGCGGGGCAGTCGTCGTGGCGAACGGTGACGAGGTAGTGCTCGGCGCTGAAGCAGTGCACCTCGACGAGCCCGTCCGCGTCACCTGAGGCTCCATAGACGACGACGAAGGCGTAGTCGTCGTACGGGTCGATCTTGGGGCGCTGGTCGAACAACTCGGAGTCCTCGAGCGCGAGTGGATGGAACCCGAAGACCTCGCCGAGCATCTCGATGTCGGTGGCCGCCGGCTGGTGCAGATCGAGCCAGAAATACGTCTTGTCGCGCAGCCGCTGCTCGATGTCCCCGCGCTCCGGCGACGTGAGCACCTCGCCGGCGGCGTCGACGAGCGTGAGGTTCGATCCGCCGGCGACGTCCGCCGGCGATTCGAGATCGGCAGATTTGGTGCTCGAAGCCCGACCGGGCCCGTTCGGGTCGTCCACGGGAGAGTCCATCCAGGCAGTATCGTCGGAGGTGGCGACGGCGGCCTTCGCCGAGCCTCGACGCGCTTCGAGTCAGGCGCCTCGACGGGCGCACAGTGCTCCTCAAGGAACGAAGCGCGCGTGCCAATGCTGTGCGCGTGGCTTCGTTCGCATCGGCACGAGTAGCGCGATCCATGCGCCCCTTGGTGCTCGCGTGGGCCCTGATCGCGGCGACACGCCGCCAGACGGAGCACTTCCGCAGCCTGGTCAGCCACTCGACGGATCTCGTGCTCGTCCTGGCCGACGGCTGCCGCAACAGGCGGCGACCATCCCGCCTTCACGGCGAGCTTCGGCCTGACCCACTCGACGCGCGCGGACGGGCTCGAACACCTGCTCCAGCTCGCCGACGCCGCCCTCTAC
>JALYLC010000451.1 GCA_030774435.1 Actinomycetota bacterium | reverse complement strand
GTCTCGCGCTACGGCGTGGTGGCGTTCGCGAGCTCGCTCGACCAGGTCGGGCCGTTCGCGCGCACCGTGCGCGACTGCGCGCTCGCGCTGCGCGTGATCGCCGGTCCCGACATCTGCGACTCCACCTGCATCGGGCCGCCCGAGCCGATCGAGCTGCCCGAGCGGGACGATCTGCGCGGTGTGCGCATCGGAGCGATCTCGCTCGAGGGCATCGGCGGCGTCGAGCCCGGCGTGCGCGCGAGCTACGAGGCCGCGCTCGAGACGGTGCGAGACCTGGGCGCCGAGCTCGTCGAGGCCAGCCTGGAGTTCTCGCTCACGCCGCACGCGCTGGCGGCCTACTACCTGATCGCGCCGGCCGAGGCGTCCGCCAACCTGGCCCGCTACGACGGCGTGCGCTACGGCCTGCGCGTCACGGGCGACGACGTCTTCGAGATGTACGACCGGACGCGCCGGCGCGGCTTCGGCCGCGAGGTCAAGCGGCGCTGCCTGATCGGCGCCTACGCGCTCTCGGCCGGCTACTACGACGCCTACTACGGCCAGGCGCAGCGGGTGCGCACGCTGATCCGCCGCGATTTCGAGGCGGCCTTCGAGCGCTGCGACCTGCTGCTCACGCCGACCTCGCCCACGGTGGCGTTCCGCATCGGCGAGCTCGTCGACGACCCGCTCGCGATGTACGCCTGCGACCTCTTCACGCTGCCCGTCAACCTCTCCGGCCTGCCCGCGATCTCGCTCCCCTGCGGCCTCTCCGAGGGGCTGCCGGTGGGCCTGCACCTGGCGGGCCCGGCGTTCAGCGAGAACCGGATCCTGGCCGCGGCGCACGCGCTCGAGGCCGCGTTCGCGTTCGATCCGCGGCCGCCGGCGCTGATGGGCGCGGCATGAGCGTGCCGGTCGGCTGGGAGGCCGTGATCGGCCTCGAGATCCACGTGCAGCTCTCGACCCGCAGCAAGATGTTCTGCCGCTGCCCGAACGAGGCCGGCGGCGAGCCCAACACGCGCATCTGTCCCGTCTGCACGGCGCAGCCGGGCGCGCTCCCGGTGGCCAACCGCGCGGCCGTCGAGCGCACCATCACCGTGGGGCTGGCGCTCGGCTCGGAGATCGCGCCCCACTCGACGTTCCACCGCAAGAACTACTTCTATCCCGACTCGCCCAAGGCGTACCAGATCAGCCAGTACGACGAACCGCTCTGCAGCGGTGGTCGGCTGGCGGTGCCGACGGCCGACGGCGACGACGTCGTGGGCTTCGAGCGCGTGCACCTCGAGGAGGACGCGGCCAAGACCATCCACGAGGGCGGTGGCGGCGGGCGGCTGGCCGGCTCGCACGGCGCCGTCGTCGACTTCAACCGCTGCGGCACGCCGCTCATGGAGATGGTCACGCGCCCCGACTTGCGCACGCCCGAGCAGGCCTCGCGCTTCGCCTCCTTCCTGCGCGAGACGATCGTCGCGCTTGGCGTCTCGGAGTGCGACATGGAGAAGGGGGCACTGCGCGTCGACGCCAACGTCAGCCTGCGCCGACCGGGCGAGGACGAGCTGCGCACCAAGACCGAGCTCAAGAACATGAACTCCTTCAGCTACCTCGAGCGCGGCATCGCGCGCGAGCTGCGGCGCCAGGCCGAGCTGTACGAGGCGGGCGAGGAGTTCTCGACGGAGACGCTGCATTACGACCCCTCCGCGGACGAGCTCACGGTGCTGCGCTCGAAGGAGCTGGCGCACGATTACCGCTACTTTCCTGAGCCCGATCTCGTGCCGATCGAGCCCTCGGCGGAGCTCATCGACGGCCTGCGGGCGGGGCTGCCCGAGCTGCCCGCCGCCCGAGTGCGGCGCTTCGAGGGCGTGTACGCCCTGCCGCTCGCCCAGGCGCTCGATCTCGGCATCGGCAGCGAGCTCGCTGCGTATTTCGAGGAGGTCGCCGGGGCCTGCGGTGACGCGCGCGCGGCCGCCAACTGGGTGCTCAACGAGCTCTCTGCGCATCTCAACGAGACGCGCGCGAGCGCGGCTTCCTCGCCCGTGCGGCCCGCCGCGCTGGCGGCGCTGATCGGCCTGGTGGCCGACGGCACGCTCGGCTCGGCCGGCGCCAAGCAGGTGTTCGCCTGGCTGGTCGCGGGCGAGGGCGGAGGAGACCCGGCCGCGATCGTCGCCGCGCGCGGCCTCGGCCAGATCGACGATGCCGGCGCGCTCTCTGCGGTGGTGGCCGACGTCGTCGCCGCCCATCCGGAGCAGGCCGAGCAGTTCCGGGCGGGCAAGGAGAACCTGATGGGCTTCTTCGTGGGTCAGGTCATGAAGGCGACCGGTGGCCGCGCGGAGCCGCAGCTCGCCCAGCGCCTTCTACGCGAGGAGATCGCCCGTGCCTGACAGCCCCTTTCTGCTCACGCCCGGCCCGGTGCCGGTGCCGCCCGCGGTGCTCGCCGTCCAGAGCGAGCCGCAGCAGCACCATCGCAGCGCCGCCTTCGTCGCGACCTACGGCGAGGTGCTGCGCAAGCTCAAGCTCGTGTTCCGCACCGAGCACGACGTGCTGCTGTTCACGGCCTCGGGAACGGGCGCGTTCGAGTCGGCGTACGCCAACCTGGTGGAGGCGGGCGACCGCGTGCTGTGCGTGACGGCGGGCGCCTTCGGCGACCGCTGGGTCGCGATGGCGCGCGCGTTCGGCGCGGATGTGACCGTGCTGGAGAGCGAGTGGGGGCGCCCGCCCGATCCCGCCGTGGTCGCCGACGCGATGGCCGACGAGACGCTGCGCCTGGCCGTCGTCGTGCACTCCGAGACCTCCACGGCGACCGTGACCGACATCCAGGCGATCGCCGAGCGGACGCGCGGCCGCAGCTGCCTGCTCGCGATCGACGCCGTGTCGAGCCTCGGCGCGGTGCCGATCGAGACCGACGCCTGGGGGCTCGACGTGGTCGTCGCGGGGACGCAGAAGGGCATGTCCACGCCGCCCGGGCTCTCCTTCGCGAGCGTCTCGCCGGCCGCCTGGGAGCGCAGCCGCGAGACCTCGACGCCGCGCTTCTACTTCGACTGGAAGCGCACGCTCGACGCGCAGAACGGCGGTGGCAGTCCGTTCACGCCGGCGACCTCCACCGTGAACGCGCTCGACGTGGCGCTCGACCTGGTCCTGGCCGAGGGGCTCGAGGCGATCTGGGAGCGTACCCGTGCGCTCGCCGGCCGCTTCCGCGCGCGCGTGCTGGCGTCCGGCCTCGAGCTCTACTCGCCCGACGACGAGTCGTGCTCGCTCGTGACGGCCATCAAGGTGCCGGAGGGCGCGGACGCCGGCGAGTTGCGGCGCGCTGTGCTGGCGGCCGGCTTCGTCATCGAGGGCGGCCGTGGCCGCACCGCGGGCAAGGTGCTGCGCTTCGGGCATCTCGGCGCGACCGACGAGACCGCGCTCAACGCGGGATTCGACGCGCTGCTGGCCGCGTTGCCGCAATGAGCCGGCCCCGCTGCGTCGTCGCAGAGCCGATCGCCGAGACCGGGCTGGCGCTGCTGCGCGAGGCCTGCGAGGTCGTCGAGCTCGAGCCCGGAGCCGATTTGCACGCCGCGCTGGACGGGGCGGACGCGCTGGTCGTGCGCTCGGCCACGCCGGTCGACGCTGCGCTGATCGCGGCGGCGCCCAGCCTGCGCGTGATCGGGCGCGCAGGCGTCGGGGTCGACAATGTGGACGTCGACGCGGCCACGACCGCGGGCATCGTCGTCTGCAATGCCCCCG
>JALYLC010000450.1 GCA_030774435.1 Actinomycetota bacterium | reverse complement strand
GGGCAACCGCGGCCGCTCGGGCGCAACTCCGACGCAGCGCGGCCGCGGCCGGCGTACGCCGACGCTTCGCACCACACCAGCTCCGCCACGCCCACGCCGTCGAGATGGCGCGCGAAGGCGTCGCGCTAATCGTCATCCAACGCCAACTCGGACCCAGCAACCTTGGCATCACCTCCGTCTACCTGAGCCAGGCTGGGTTCGACGGAGGCTCTGAAGCCAGGATGATGTCCTGGCAGAAGGAGATCCTCCCGTTCTCATGCCTCGACCGAAGAAGTACCCCGACGAACTCGTGCAGCGCGGCATCCGTCTCGCCTTGGAGAGCGAGCGGCCGATCGCGCACATCGCGGCCGATCTCGGGATGCATCCCGAGACGTTGCGCAAGCGCGTCCGCCAGCACGAAGCTGACTCCGGCAAGCGGCCGGACTTGCCGACGAGTCAGGAGCGCGAGGAGATCCGGCGGCTGCGAGCGGAGAACTTCGAGCTGCGCCGCGCGAATGAGATCTTGAAGTCCGCTTCGGTGTTTTTCGCGAAGGAGCTCGACGAGGACCGAACGAGGTGAGCCGCTACATCGATGAGCATCGCGGCCGCTTCGGCGTCGAGCCGATCTGCCGGACCCTGGACGTGTCGGCGTCCGCCTACTACCAGCGCGCCACCGGGCACCGCTGCGAGCGAGTCATCGAGGATGAGCGGCTCTTGGGCCGGATCCGGGAGGTGCACGCGGCCAACTATTTCGCCTACGGCTACCGGCGCACGTGGAAGGCACTGCTGCGCGCGGGCGAGCCGGTCGGCCGCGACCACGTCCGGCGGCTGATGCGCGCGCACGGCATCCAAGGCGCCAAGCGGCGCGGCAAGCCGTGGCGGACCACACGAGCCGATCCAGCGGCGAGCCGGAGCCCGGACCGGGTCGAGCGCAACTTCACCGCGTCGCGGCCGGACGCGCTCTGGGTGGCCGACTTCACCTACCTGCGCTGCTGGGAGGGCATGGTGTTCTTCTCGTTCGTCATCGACGTCTTCTCCAGACGGGTCGTCGGCTGGCAGCTCGCGGGCCACATGCGCACCGATCTCGTGCTCGACGCGCTGCGCATGGCGCTCTCGCGTCGCCACGCCGGCGCCGACGTCGAGCTGATCCATCACAGCGACGCCGGCGCTCAGTACACCAGCTACGCGTTCGGCCAGGTGCTCGACGACCATCGCGTGCTCGGGTCGATCGGATCGGTCGGCGACGCCTACGACAACGCTCTGGCCGAGTCCTTCGTGGACTCCTTTAAGACCGAGCTGATCGCCGACCGCGTCTGGCGCACCCGCACGCAACTCGAGCTCGCGATCGTCGAGTGGGTCGGCTGGTTCAACCACGCCCGCCTGCACGAGGCGCTCGGCGACCGGCCACCCGCCGAGTTCGAAGCACAAGCACTCTCTTGCCCCGCAGACCAGAGGACGCCGGCTGCGCCGGCTCTCTCCCATCGATAATCAGAACCAACTAACCCGGTCTCCGTCAAATCCAGCCCGGCTCAGTCGACGAGAGGGGTCGCTCTGTCCGCTCGTGCCCGCACTATTGGAGGCTGGTCCATGGTCTGGCTCCACGATTACGCCCGTCCCGCGCTCTCGACGCAGTGCACGTGCTGCCACGTGTTCCGCGTCGGTCGGCAGCGCGGGGCTCAGTGCGAGCGCCTGGAGTTTTACGAGCTGCGCCACGCCGGTGCGGCGCACCCGATTGAGCGCGGAGTCGCGTCGCACGTCGTCGCGAACCAGCTTGGCGACACTGACGGTGGCGCTCTTGTCCAACGCCTGTACGGTCACCCCTCCGAGCGCGGAGTGCGTCATCAAATCTGCCTCGCGTTCGGGTCATGGGGAGCAGATGAGGAGCAGGCCCATCGGAACGTGCCTGGAAATGGCAGTTTCGGGGTTTCGTAGCGTGTCTCACCCACCGTCTCCATAAAGTTGCGGACGCAACTATCTTGTTTCAGGCAAACGGCGTGGCCCGCGGTGATCTGAGCTTGCGCGCGGACTTTGCTGCAGCCACGGCCGAAGCAAGAGCGCCGCGAACACGGCACCGACGACTCCATCTCTCGTTGACTTGGCCTGCCCGGGCTCTGCCATTCCGCCTGCCCCAGACGACCTTTCTCGACGTATCGGCCGCCTTGACGAGGCTTCAGGCTGGTGAGAGGCTAAGCGCCGTGGAACACGAGCGCGTCCCGGACGTCGCGGTCGAGAAGAGCGATGCCCGGGCGCTGCCGGACGGTGGGCTGGGCGCACGCGACCCTGCCGCTACGATTCTGCGTCTCCAG
>JALYLC010000449.1 GCA_030774435.1 Actinomycetota bacterium | reverse complement strand
TTCACGATCCACGGCGACCAGCCCGCCAAGCCGGGCTGCGCCGGGCGAGCGGCGCTGAACGCGCGCGTCCGCCTGGTCGCCCCGGTCGAGGGCGCGTCGCCTGCGGATGTCGTGGCAGCGGGCGAGGTGGGGCAGGTAGTCTGCGCGCTCTCGAGCGACGAGGCCTTCGGGGGCTACTGGAAGCGGCCCGACGCCGACGCGCGGCAGATCAGGGACGGCTGGTACTTCCCCGGCGACCTCGGGCAGCTCGACGCCGACGGCGACCTCTACCTCGTCGGCCGCATCGACGACATGATCGTCTCGGGCGGCGAGAACGTGCACCCGCTCGAGATCGAGGAGTGGCTGGTGCGCCATCCCGGCGTGGACGAGGCGGCTGTCGTGGGCGAGCCGGACGAGCGCCTCGGCCAGCGCGTCGTCGCCTACGTCGTGTGCACAGGCGAGGTCACTGCGGACGCCCTCGACGCGCACTGCCTGGCCTCGCCGACGCTCGCGCGCTTCAAGCGCCCCCGCGACTACCGTTTCGTCGACGCGCTGCCCAAGAGCGCGTCGGGCAAGCTCCTGCGCCGCCTGCTGCGCACGACCGAGGAAACCACATGAGCTCCTACGACGGCTTCCGTCTCGCGCGCGAGAACGACAGGGGCGTCGCGACGATCACGCTCGACGTGCCCGACAAGCTCAACCGCGTCAGCATGGAGGCCCGCGAGGAGCTCTCGCGCGTCTTCGGTGAGCTCGGCGACGACGACGCCGTGCGCGTCGTCGTCTTGCGCGGTGCGGGAGACCAGGCCTTCACCGCGGGCGGCGACGTCGGCATGTTCATGCAGCGCGACGCCGAGGCGCTCTCGCACCTGCACGTCAACGTCGGCGCGCCCGAGCGCTGCCCGAAGCCCGTGATCGCGCAGCTGCACGGCTACTGCTTCGGCGTCGGGCTCGAGCTCGCGCTGGCCTGCGACTTCCGCGTCGCGAGCGACGACGTGCAGCTTGCCCTGCCCGAGCTGACGCTGGGCATGATCCCGGGCTCCGGCGGGGCCTCGCGGCTCGTCAAGCTGATCGGGGCCTCGCGGGCGAAGGACGTGGTCATGCGCGGGCGTCGCATCTCGGCGGCCGAGGCGCAGGCCTGGGGGCTGCTGTGCGAGGTCGTGCCGCGGGACGGTCTCGGCACGGCCGTCGCGAGCCTGGCGGATGAGCTGGCCGCGCGGCCCGCGCTCGCACTGCGCACCGCCAAGCGCGTGATCGGCCAGGCGCAGGACGCGCCGCTCTCTGTGGCGATGGAGCTCGAGGGGCTCGCCTACGGGCTGCTGCGCGGCACGCACGACTTCGCCGAGGGTGTCTCGGCGTTCGTCGAGAAGCGCAAGCCGCGGTACGAGGACAGGTGAGTGGCGACGGCGCCCTGCGCGGTCGCCTCGGACTGCTCGTCGCTGTCGCGCTGGCTGCGCTGACGCTGCGCCCGCAGCTCGTCGGGCTCGGCCCCGTGCTGCCGCGCGCGCAGCACGCGCTCGGCGTCAGCCATGCGGTCGCGTCGCTGCTCTCGACCATCCCGGTGATCGGCATGGGCGTGTTCGCTCCTGCCGCGGCGCCGCTGGCGGCGCGCGTGGGCGCCATTCGTGCCGTCACCTTCGCCCTCGCGCTGATCGCGGGCGGAGGCGTGGCGCGCGCGCTGGCGCCGGGGGCGTTCGCCGTGATCGCGCTGACGGTGCCGGTCGCGGTCGGCATGGGCCTCGGCAATGCCCTCATGGTCGTCGCCGTCAAGGAGCGCTTCGCGGATCGCCCGCTGCTGGTCACCGGCGTCTACGCGTGCAGCATCCAGGTCGGAGCGGCCATCACGACCGGCCTGGCGGTTCCGCTGGCCGACCTCGGGGATTCCTGGCGGGCGCCGATGCTCGTGTTCTCGCTGGCGGCCGCGGCCTCGCTGGTCTGGTGGCTCGCCGCGACGCACGGCGGCGGGCCGCGCCCGGTCGGCAAGCGTGCGCACTTCCCCTTGCGCAGGCCGGTCGCCTGGCTCTTCGTCGCGCTCTTCGCCACCTCGGCCTTCGTCTACTACGGCTACGCGGCCTGGCTGCCCGACGCGTTCACCGAGCGCGGCTGGTCGGACGGGCACGCCGGCCAGCTCGTGGTGGCGATCAACGTCTTCGCGATCATCTCGTCCGTCTCGGTGACGCTGGTCGGCGACCGCTTCCACACCTCGCGCCGCGCGCTCCTGACTCCGCCTGGCCTCGCTCTCGCGGCGGGGGCTCTCGGCATCGCGCTCGATCCGTCGCACGCGCTGGCCTGGGCCTGCGTGCTCGGCCTCGGCAACGGCGCCATCTTCCCGCTGATGATGACGCTGCCACTCGATGCCGCCGACCGCCCCGAACAGGTCGCGGGGGTCGTGGGAATGATGCTCGGCATCGGCTACTGCGCCGGCGCCCTGGCGCCGCTCGTGCTCGGCGCCCTCCGCGACTCAACCGGCTCCTTCACCGCCGGCCTGTGGCTGATAGCCGCCTCGGCGCTCGGAGTGCTGGCCTCGTGCGTCGCCTGCTCACCCGCGCGCCTCAAGCGCGGCGTCCGCTAGCGCCTTGCACATTCTGGGGTCAGACCCCTAGTTGTGCAGGCACATTCTGGGGTCAGACCCCTAGTCCGAAGTTCCTCCGTGTGGGGTGTGCGATTTGGCTTGGTGTGGGGGTTCACGCGGGGGTTGGGGTGTCGGGTTGGTGACTACACGGTGACGGGTGCGTGGGTGGCGAGGTCGAGCGCGCGCGCTTGGAGCGGTGTCGGTTCGGTGTCTTTCTGGAAGGTCGCGGCGCTGTCGGGTAGGCGGATCGTGTTGCGTGTCAGGGTCGCGAGTTCGGCGAGCAGGCTGGGGTAGGAGTGGCAGCGCTCGCCGTTGGTGGTGTGTTTGGTCTGGGCCTTGCGTTGGGCGGCGGGCGAGCGGCGGGCTTTGGCGACGGGGTCGCGGTTTCGTGGGGGTTCTTCGTCTTTGAAGATGAGCGGTGCGAAGGCTTCGCGTAGGTGCCAGGTCAGGTAGTAGGCGAGCATGCAGAGCAGCACGTGCGCGCGTACGCGGTGTTCGAGGTGGTGGTGGATCGGGCGGATCTCGAGCTCTCGGCTCTTGAGCGTGCCGAAGGCGCGTTCGACCTGTTCGAGGCCCTTGTAGGCACGCACGACGTCGCCGCTTGGCAGTGTCTCGGGGGGGACGTTGGTGCGCAGGATGTAGATCCCGTCGAGCGCACGCTCCGCCTCGATCTGCGGGTGCTTTCGCTGGTAGGTGAAGCTCGTGTCGCTGATCTCGAGCTCGAAGTGCTTTTTCATGCGGTAGCGGCGCAGCGCGGGGCCGGCGGCGAGGCCGATCTGGGCGGCGCCTCGCAGCGTGCCGCGCTCGACGCGCTCGGCGATCTCGGCGAGGTCGTGCTCGGTCGCGGCGAGCAGGTCTTCGCGTTTGCGGGTGCGCTCGGCGCCGACGAGTGGGTTGCGGCAGACAACGAGCCGCTCTGACGGATACTCGTCGGGCGCGTCGATCTCGGCCAGGTTCGTCTCGTCAAAGAGCGAGAGCTGCAACGCGCCGTGCGCGGCCAGCCGTTTGATCTGCGGTGCCTTCAGCGCGCTGATCCAGGCGACGCCGTCGCCCTCGCGTAAGCGCTCGATGTTGGCCTTCGTGACCATCCCGCGGTCGCTCACGACGACCACGCGGGCCAGCCCGAAGCGCTGCTTCAGCTTGGCGATCTGGGCAGGCAGCGTGGCGGCGTCGTGCAGCTCGCCGGAGAAGACCTCGACCGCGGCCGGCCGCCCGGCCCGGTCACACAGCAGGCCGTAGATGATCTGCGGGGTGCCGCGCTTGCCATCACGCGAGTAGCCGAGCCTGGCGAGCGGACACGTGCGGCCCTCGAAGTAGCTCGAGGAGACGTCGTACAGGACGAGCGCTCCGTCTTGCAGGTGACGGCGGGCGAGGCGACCCTCGATCCGCGCCTGGCGTTCCAAGAGCCAGTCGAGCGCGCCGTATAGCTCGTCCTCATCGGCGCCTTCGACGCCGAGCTCTTGGGCCAGTGTCGACTGGCCCAAGAGCCGCGACGTCGCAAGCTTCGAGCCGGGCGCCAAGACGCGTTGGCAGATCATCGCCAGACACAGCGCACGCTCGCGCGAGGGCTCGCGGTCCAACAACCTGGCGAGCTCCAGGCGACGCGCCATCACGAGCGCCGCTGAGACGTGGCCGGCCGGCAACGAGCGCTCGATCCGAAACGCCTCGTCGGCGTCCAGGTAGCGGCGCCCGGCAAGCGCGCCGCGGATCAGCTCGATCACCTCGTCAGGCAGGTGCGAGAGATTCGCGAGCGTCTGCTTCTTGACCTTGCCGTCCTCACGGTAGGAACGCCGCACCAGCGTCGCCGTGTAGACCTTCTCCCCACGCCGCTGACGCGTCGTGACCACATGCATCGCCGTCGAACCAGCAGGCACTCGCGCCATGCCACAACACTACCCCACCCATCGGACGGAGTGTAGTGACCACACCACGCCACCCAGAAAACGCCGCAACCTCGCACCAACAACCACCCCAAGCCCCGCACCCCACGTGACCACCAGGGGAACTTCGGTCTAAACTAGCGGCAGAGCAGGCTGGTACCTTCAGCTCGATGTACGCGGGCGCAGGAGCCATCCGCGGCCCTCGATAGCGGAACCGCGTCCTCAGCGTTCAAGTTCCGACCCATCGCGGCCGCGGTA
>JALYLC010000448.1 GCA_030774435.1 Actinomycetota bacterium | reverse complement strand
AGGTCTGGTTGTCGGGCGACCCCAATCGCCCACCACCACTCACCACGCCCGACAACCAGACCGGAGGACGATTCGAGACCTCCGAACGCCACGGTCATTCTGTTAATACGTCTACGCCTGGCTCGTGACCGGCAGAGGCTCAGGCTGGTCGACGCTCGAGGAGATCTGCACGATCTGACCCTCGTCCGCGGAGCGCAGGATGCCGCGCGCGACCTCGACGATATGAGCACCGAGCTCCCCGGATGCGCGATGCGGCTGCCCGGCGGCGATCGACTCGACCATGTCGTGGAGGCCGATGCCCCGAGCGTCGGCGCCGCCGCGGGAGGCATACGGCACGTCCTCCCAGCCGCCGCGGCCGCGCTTGAGGCGGACGGAGCCGCCGAACGCATTCGGGTCGGGCAACAGCAGGACGCCCTCGGTGCCGTAGATCGCGACGTCGCAGATGTACTGGTCGCGGGCCTCGAAGCTGGCGATGAGATTGGCCGTCACGCCGTCGGCGAGCTGCATCGTGGAGCTCGTGTGCGTCGGCGTGGTCGCGGTGAAGCGCTCGCCGCGGCGCGGCCCGATCTCGATCGTCCGCTCGAACGGGCGCATTGCCGCGAAGCCCGCTACTCGCTGGATCGGGCCGAGCAGGGCGACGAACGCCGTCAGGTAGTACGGGCCCATGTCGAACAGCGGGCCCGCGCCGTCGGCGTAGAAGATGTCGGGGTTCGGGTGCCAGGTCTCCTGGCCGCCGACCAGCATCGCGGCGCTCACCGACAGCGGCTGGCCGATCGCGCCCTCGTCGAGCGCGCTGCGGCCGGCCTGGTATGCCGAGCCGAGGAAGATGTCGGGCGCGCAGCCGATGCGCAGCCCCAGGCGAGCGGCCTCTCGAGCGAGCTCGGCGGCCTCGGGCGCGTCGGTCGCAAGCGGCTTCTCGGTGTAGACGTGCTTGCCGGCTGCAAGCGCCCCCCGGGTGACCGCCGCGTGCACGAGCGGCGGCGTCAGGTTGAGGATGACGTCGATCGACGGATCGGCGATCAGCTCGTCGACCGCGACGACGGCGAGGCCGCTGGCCTTGCCGAGCGCCGTGGCCTGCGCCCGGTCGAGATCGGCGCAGGCGACGATGTCGTAGGAATCGAACGCGCCGGCGTTCTCGACATATGCGCGGCTGATCACGCCGCAACCCATGACCCCGACTCTCATGCGACCTCCCCGAGCATGGTGACGATCGCTGCGAGCGAGCGGCGCGCGTCGTCGAGCTCGGAGCCCTGCGGCTCGTCCTGCTCCGCGATCAGCCACTCCGCCCCGGCGCGCGCGGCCGCCGGAACGACGCGCTCGTAGCCCACGGCGCCGTCGCCGACGGGGCAGTACGAGTGCTCGCCGCGAACGCGGAAATCCTTGATGTGGACGAGCGGGCCGCGCCCGAGCAGTGCCACGGGATCGGCGCCGGCATACCAGGCCCAGCCGGCGTCCAGCTCGAGGAATACCCCCTCCGGGAGGCGCTCGAGAAAGCCCTGCTCGACCTCGGCGTCGTGGTTGTGATACCCGAGCTCCAAGCCCTGCGCCGCGACGGCAGAGGCGGCGGCGGAGAGGCGCGCGAGCGTCGATTCGTCGAGCTCCGACGGATCCACCCAACTGACGATGAGGCGCTGCCAGCCGAGCACGCGTGCCTCGGCGGCGAGCTCCGGCAGCTTCGTCTCGATGTCCTCCAGGCGCGCGTGCCGGCCGACCGCGACGAGCCCGAGCTCCGCGAGCCAGGCGCCCACCGTCTCGGGATCGTGTCCGTGCAGGTCGAAGAGCTCGACGCCCTCGTAGCCGAACGCTGCGACCTCGCGCAGCGTCGACTCGAAGTCGGCGGCCGAGGCCTGGCGCACGGAATAGAGCATGAGGGCGACGCGTGTCATAGAGGACGCCTGACGTAGTGGCCGGAACGCACCTCTGTGAGCTGCGAATTGGATTCATCGCCGAGCTCGGAGCGCACCAGCGGCTCGAGCCGGAGACCGCTCTCCGGGTTCGGCACGGCCGAGAGCAGCAGCTTGGTGTAGGCGTGCTGCGGGTCGAGCAGCACCGCGTCGGTCGGGCCCTGCTCGACGATCCGGCCGCGGTACATCACGAGTACCTCGTCGGCGACGTAGCGCGCGCTCGCGATGTCGTGCGTGATGTAGAGGAAGGCGATGCCGAGCTCGCGCTTGAGCTGCAGGATCAGGTTGAGGATCCCGATCCGGATCGAGACGTCGAGCATCGAGATCGGCTCGTCGGCCAGGATCACGCTCGGCTCGACTGCGAGGGCGCGCGCGATGGCGACGCGCTGGCGCTGGCCGCCCGAGAGCTGATGCGGGTACTTCTGCGCGATCTCGTCGGGCGGCACGAGTCCCACGCGCGCAAGCAGCTCGCGCACGCGCCCGTCGACCGCGCCGCGCGAGCAGATCCCGTGGATCTGCAGAGGGCGGGCGATGTGGTGCTCGATCCGCTTGACGGGATTGAGCGACGCGAACGGGTCCTGGAAGATCATCTGCACGTGCGAGCGGTAGGCGAGCAGCGTCTTGCGGCGCCACTGGTCGCTGACGTCGTGGCCATCGAAGACGATGGTGCCCTCGGTCGGCGCGTAGAGGCGGGCGAGCAGCCGCGCGACCGTGCTCTTGCCGCTTCCGCTCTCTCCCACGAGCGCGGTCACGTTGCCGGGCCGCAACGTGAACGAGACGTCTGCCACGGCGTCCAGCGTCTCGCGCCGCAGGCCCGTGCCTCGCACGGGGAAGCGCTTCCCGAGGCTCTGAACCTCGAGCGTGCTCATGGCGCCTCCACCCAGTGACAGGCCACGTGGTGACCAGGCTCGATCTCGCGCAGGACCGGCCGCTCGGAGACCTGCAGGCGGTGCAGGCTGGTGTCGCTGCCGGTGCACAGCGGGCAGCGCGGATGGAAGCGGCAGCCCGAAGGCGGCTGGGCGAGGTCGGGTGGCGCGCCCGCGATACCCGTGAGCGGGACGATGGGGCCCGTGAGCGGCGGGAACGAGCTCATCAACCCGTTCGTGTACGGGTGCAATGCATGCCGGAAGAGCACGTCCGAGGGCGCCGACTCGACGATCTCGCCCGCGTACATGATGGCGATGCGGTCGCTGAACTCGACCAGCAGCGAGAGGTCGTGGGTGATGAAGAGCACGGCGAAGCCGAGGCGCTGCTTGAGCTCCTCGAGCTCCTGCAGGATCTCGCGCTGCACGACGACGTCGAGCGCGGTGGTCGGCTCGTCCATCACGATCAGCTCGGGCTCGAGTGCGAGCGCCATCGCAATCACGACGCGCTGCCGCATGCCGCCCGAGAGCTCGTGCGGGTACGAGCGCACGCGCGTCCGCGGGATGCCCACGAGCTCGAGCAGGTCGCCCGCGCGCGCGAGCGCCTCGTTGCGGCGGATGCGCTCGTGCGCCTTGTACATGTCGACGAACTGATCGCCGACCCGCATGACCGGGTTGAGCACGTTCATGGCGCTCTGGAAGACGAGCGAGACGTGCCGCCAGCGAACCCGGCGCAACTCCTCGCGGCTCATCGCGACAAGATCGTTGCCCTGGAAGAGGATGCGACCGCCCGAGACCTCGGCCGGCGGCTTGAGGATCTGCATGACTGCGCTCGCGAGCGTGCTCTTGCCGCAGCCCGACTCGCCGGCTAGGCCAAGGATCTCGCCCGGGGCGATGGACAGCGACACGTTGTCAACGGCACGCACCCGGCGGTCGGCCAGCACGTAGTCGACCGAGAGCTTGTCGAGCTCGAGCAGCGCCTTGGTGGCCACGGCGCTCACCGCCGGCGCCCGTGACCGAAGAGCAGGCCCGTGAGCATCCCGCGCCGCTTCCGCTGAGTGCGCAGCCGCGGATTCGAGACCTCGTCGAGGCCCGCGAGTATGAACACGAGCCCGAGCACCGTCAGAGCCAGCGCAACGCCCGGGAAGACGAACGGCCACCACTCGCCCTGCAGCACCGCCGAGTTGACCTGTGCCCAGTAGAGCGTCACGCCCCAGCTCTGGCTGGTCATGTCGCCGAGGCCGAGGAACTGGAGCCCGGCGGCCGTGAGCAGCGAGACGTAGAAGACGAGCACGAACGCCGCTGCGATCCGGCTGATCATGTTCGGCATGAGCTCGAACACCACGATGCGCCAGGTCGGCTCTCCGGCCACCTTGGCGGCGAGGATGAAGTCGCGGTTGCGCAGCGTCAGGGCCTGGGCGCGCAGGATGCGGGCCTCGAACGCCCACAACGTCAGGCCCAGGATCAGGATCATCGAGAGCGCGCCGCGGCTCTTGAGATAGGCCGAGGCGACGATCAGCAACGGGATCGTGGGAATGACGAGAAACACGTTGGTCGCGAAGTTGATGACGTCGTCGATCCAGCCCCCGCTATAGGCGGCGAGGATGCCGAGGCTGGCCGCCAGCACGGTTGCGAGCGTGGCCGCGGCAGCGCCGAGGAAGAGCGAGTTGCGCGTGCCCCACACGACCTGCGACCAGATGTCGGTGCCCTGGTCGGTGGTGCCGAAGAAGTGATGCCAGGACGGCGACTGCTTCGCGTCCAGCAGCGAGTAGGCCGTCGGGTCGTGCGTCGCGAGCAGGGGCGCGAAGACCGCGACGGCCAGCATGCCGACGATCACCACCAGCCCGCCGCGCGACTTCGGGTTGGACAGCAAAAGGCGCAACCAGAGGGGCAGGGCGAACCGCCTGCGGCTGCCTGCCCTCGAGGGCCGGTCCACGCCGAGCGGCAAGGCGCCGCTCGGCGCCGCCTCGTCGAGCCCGGCCGGCTGGATCTGAGACACCGTCCGCCTAGCTCGCCCGCACCCGCGGGTCGAGCACCATGTTGAGGATGTCCATGACGAAATTCGCCAGGATCACGCACACGGCGAACACGAGCAGCAGGCCCTGCGTGAGCGGGTAGTCACTGCCGAGGGCAGCCTGCTGCAGCGTGAAGCCGGCGCCCGGATAGCTGAACACGAACTCGATGAAGACGAGGCCGCCGACGGCGCTCGCGAATTGCGCAGCGAAGCCGTTGAGGGGCGGCAGGATGGCGTTCCGCCCGGCGTACCGCGTCATCACGCGGCGGTCCGGCAGGCCCTTGGCCTCGGCCATCGCCACGTAGTCCTCCTCGATCGTGTTGATCATCACCGTGCGCATGTTGAGCACCCAGCCGCCCGCGAACGCCACCGTGATCACGAGGATCGGCAGCTGCGCGTGACGGAAGGCGCTCTCCAGGAAGGCGTAGTTGAAGCCGGGCGTGAGTGCGGTGTCATACGCGTGCTGCAGAGGGAACCAGCCGAGCTTGAGGCCGAAGAAGTAGACCGCCACGAGCGAGGTGAAGAAGGCGGGAAACGCGCTCAGCGAGAGCAGCGTCGGCACCACGATGTTGTCGACCGCGCCGCCACGGCGCCAGGCCGCGAGCATTCCGATCGTCGTGCCGAGAACGAAGGCGAGGATGAAGGCGACGCCGACGAGGAAGATTGAATACGGGAGGGTGCGCGCGATGACCTCGGACACGTTCGTCGGGTAGTTCGAGGTCGAGATGCCGAAATCGAGCCTGCTGATCTGGCCGAGGTACGAGAAGTACGCGTGGATCAGCGACTGGTGGCCGCCGCCCAGCATCCGGCGGTAGGTCTCGATGATGCCCGGATTGGACGCGATCTGCGACGAGCTCAGCCGTGCCAGCATGCCACCGGCGGGGTCGCCGGGCATGAGCCGTGGCAACAGGAAGTTGAGCGTCACCGCGACCCACAGCGCGAAGACATAGAAACAGCTACGACGGACGAGCCAGCGCATCGGCAGCATTCTCCCGAGTATGCCCGGCGGGCGGGGATT
>JALYLC010000447.1 GCA_030774435.1 Actinomycetota bacterium | reverse complement strand
CTGACCAGGAGCTGCCTGACCAGGAGCTGCCTGACCAGGAGCTGCCAGACCAGGAGCTGCCCGACCAGGAGCTGCCAGACCAGGAGCTTGCCGACCAGGAGCTGCCCGACCAGCTACTCCCGTTCCAGTTTCCTCCCGACCACGAGCTCGCGGTCGCCTCGGCCGTCGCGAGCGCCGTGGTGTCCACGCTCTTGCCGAAGATGTCCTGCTCACCCGTCAGCGCGACGCCGTTCTGGGAGACGTGGTCGGTGCCGCGAGCCTGCTCGATCGAGCCGGTACCGCTCGAGTCCGCGAACTTCTGCGGCGGATCGGACTTAGCAAGCTTGGGGGAGCAAGGTAGCGCCAGCTGTCCCTTGACAACCTTCGGACACGGTGCCGGCACATAGCCCGGCGCGTTGCTGGCCGCGAGCGCGTTCAGATTGATCTCGCCGGCGCCCTGCGCCTGGTCATCTGCGCCCGGCAGCCTCTGTGCGTTGTTGGTGATGAACTGCTTCACCTGGTCAGGCGTCAGGTTCGGGTACTTCTGCAGAATCAGGGCGACCATTCCCGAGGTGACCGCGGTCGCCTGGGAGGTGCCGGAGCCGCGCACGTACAGATCGCCAAGTGCGCCCTCGGGGTGCGTCTGGTCGATGTAGGAGCCAGGAACGCGGAGGCCCTGGAGGTGTGAGCCCGGCGCGACGAAGTCGGGGTTCTTGCACTCCTTGCTGCAACCGCCGCTTGCCGAGTAGCCGCCCATCGAATCGTCGTCGACTGCACCGGTGCCGCTCGTGTCGTAGCCGCCGACGCCGATCACGTACGGGTCGTAGGCCGGGTCGGCTAGCCCCGGGGCGCCGTGGCCCCGCTGGTAGCCGGTGTTGCCGGCCGCCGCCACGACGACGATGCCGTGCTTCCACGCCTGCTCGGCTGCGAAGGCGAGCGGGTCGACGGTGTAGGACTGGTGCGAGTCCGTGCCGTAGGAGAGGTTGAGCACGCGGATGTTCATCCCAGGGTCATGCGCATGCTGAACGACCCAGTCGATCGCCGCGATCACCTGCGTCACATCAGTGCCGCCGTCCGCCGTCCCGACCTTGATACTCACGATCCGGGCGCCGGGTGCCATGCCCCGGTAAATGGACGTTGAGGAGTTCGCCGACAAAGCTGTGCCCGTACCCTGGTCGGCCGCGATCAGGCCGGCCATGAAAGTCCCGTGACCAAAGGAATCGAGCTGCGTCAGGTTCGGGGCCTGCGACTCGAGCGAAAGATCGGGCCCATAAATCACCTTCGCCGAAGAGCTGAGGCCCGGAACCGGCGAAACACCCGAGTCGATCACCGCGACGTCGACACCGCTGCCGGTGTAACCCGCGTCCCACCAGGCCTGCGCACCGGTGTACTGCGTCATCGCATACATCGAGTTCGCGTCGCTGCCAGGGTCATAGCCCGCGCCCCAGCTCGCGCCCGCCACGACGAGCGACCCGAGCGCGACGGCCGCCGTGAAGACGCCAACGAGGCGCAGCTTGCGCAACACCGTCCTAGAGACAAGAAGAGCAGTCACGTCGTACTCCTTTCCGCACGAATGCGGGTCGCAGGGAAGGGAACGCCGTACGTGCCCTTCGTCTTTCCCTAGACGGACGATAGGTCAGCCCCGCACGAGCGCCTCCCCCGGAGGGGTGAGAAAACGTGCCTCCCACATGCTCACTCGATCAAGGGACGGCAGGTCTCCGCCTCAAGCGAAGGGCGCCATTACTCAGGTCGCGACGTCAGGACGCCGCCCTGGGAGGACCGGCGTGCAAACAGGAGCTGCGAGTATTCGATCCAGACGACGTCAGCTGAGGGAAGCAGCGCCCGTCGAGCGAAGCGGGCGTGTACATCGCTGAAGCGGAGGCCGTGAACAGCTCGCAGTTCCGCGTCGCTGACGTGGTGGCCATGATCTGCAAGCACCCGGCGCCAGGCTTCGTCCGACAGTGGCTCCGAATCGACGAGTGTGCCGTCAAGATCGAAGATCACGGCGCACATTGGAGGGTGGACGATAGCGCGAGAGACGCACGACGGTGCTGCACAGCTTGCGCAGACGATTGTGGAAACAGGACTCCGTACCGCGTTCGCGGCCGGTCGCGACTGCCCGAGGAAGCCGCCCCTGAGTCTGACCGACGGGTACCCGGCTCGTGCGCGGGTTCAAAAGGGGTGTGCACCGCGGGTTCAATCAGCGCTGCACATATGTGCAGCGCTTTTGTTCAAACTGTGGTATGGCTTCGGCTCGATGCGAGCCGTAGGCGGAATCGCCGCAATCGATCTTCGGGCGCAATGACGGCGACTTGCGC
Organism: Actinomycetota bacterium; assembly: GCA_030774435.1. Taxonomy (GTDB): domain Bacteria; phylum Actinomycetota; class Thermoleophilia; order Gaiellales; family JALYLC01; genus JALYLC01. The sequence continues at coordinate 2,515 of JALYLC010000447.1, read as the reverse complement.
CTGTCCGGTGCGGACTTCCCCGGCGAGCTCAGGCGTCGCAGCCGGCGACGGCGAGCCGCGCCAGTTCGAGCGCGCCGAGCACTCCGGCGCGGTCGCCGAGAGCGGGGGCGACGATGTAGTCGTCTACGGCCTCGCCGAGTTCCGGCGCGTCGAGGTAACCGCCTGCGAGCTCGCTGACGCGGCTGCGGATGAGCGGCAGCAGCGACCGCTCGTTCATGACGCCGCCGCCGACGATGATCCGTTGCGGCGAGAGGGTGCAGATGACGTTCAGGAGCCCGAGCGCGAGGTACTCCGCCTCAAGCACCCAGACGCGCTCGTCGGTGAGCTCCTCGGGCGGGCGGCCCCAACGTGCACGGACGGCGTCGCCCGAGGCGAGCCCCTCGAAGCAGTCGCCGTGGTAGGGGCAGACGCCGTCGAACGGGTCGCGGGCGCGATCGTGCGGGATCCGCATGTGCCCGAACTCGGGATGGAGCAGCCCGTGCATCAGCTGCCCGTTCGCCATTCCGCCGCCGCCGATGCCGGTGCCGACGGTGATGTAGCAGAAGGTCTCGAGACCGGCGGCCGCACCCCAGCGGTGCTCGCCGAGCGCGGCGGCGTTGACGTCGGTGTCGAAGGCGAGGGGGAGTTCGAGCGCGGCGCTGAGCGCGGCAACGACGTCGGTGTCAGCCCAACCGGGCTTCGGTGTCGTCGTGATCCGTCCCCAGGTGGGCGAAGTGCGCTGGACGTCGATCGGTCCGAACGAGCCGATGCCGATCGCGGCCAGCGTGCCATTTGCGGCGAAGAACTCCGCCGCGCGGGCAATCGTCTCCTCGGGTTGGGTAGTCGGGAAGGTGACGGATTCCCGGACGTCGTCTGGTCCGCTGCCGATGGCGCAGACCCACTTCGTCCCACCCGCCTCGATGCCACCGTAGATCATTCCGACTCTGCAGGCTCTGGGGCGGGAGCGCTGCTTGACTTGCGGACGATGAAGTCTGCGGGAAGCACGACGATGCGTCGTCGCTGGCCGACGCGGCCGCTCAGCCGGTCAAGGAGCAGCTGCGTCGCGATCGTGCCGTACGTCTCCGCCGGCTGGGCCATGACCGTGAGGAACGGGTAGAGGCGCGAGACATGCTCGATGTCGTCGAAGCAAACGAGCGCGAGGTCGTCGGGGATCTCGAGCCGCTGCTGGCGCGCGGCTTCGACGACGCCGACGACGGCGATGTTGTTGACGGCGAAGATCGCCGACGGCGGGTCGGGCAGCGCGAGCAGTCTGAGCGTCGCCTCGCGCGCGGCGTTCGGGTCGATGGCGCTCGACTCGGCGACGAGCTCGGGGTTGAACCCGATGGAGGCACGCTCGAGCGCTTCCCGGTAGCCCTGGAGACGATCACGCGCGGTCGAGACATCGGTGGCTTCCGTGACCACCCCGATTCGCCGGTGGCCGAGCTCGATCAGGTGCTCGACGAGCTGGCGCGCGCCGGCGACGCTGTCGTCCTGGACGAGGTCGCCGTCGAAGCCGGTGATCGAGCGGTCGATGAGGACGAAGGGGACGTTGTTGCGCGTCAGGAGTCGGAGTTGTGGGCGGGAGCGGTCGCCGACGGGTGCTATGAGCACGCCTTCGACCTGGAAGGCGAGCATGTCCTCGAGGTAGCCGCGCTCGCGCTCGATGTCCCCCTGGGTGTCGCAGAGCATGACGTGGTAGCCGGCGCGCCAGGCGACCCTTCGGCCCCGCGCACGACAAGCGTGAAGAACGGGTTTGCGACATCCGGCACGATCACCCCGAAGGCGCCCGTCTTACGCTGGATCAAGCCTCGCGCAAGCCGGTTGGGGACGTAGCCGAGCTTGCTGATGGACGCCTGGACGCGCGTGCGCGTATCGGCGCTGACGCGGGGGCTGTCATTGATCACGCGCGAGACAGTCATCGCCGAAACGCCGGCGTGGGTCGCAACGTGGTGAATCGTCACTCTCATGGCCGTGTTGGCTCCGGTGTTCAGGCAGGAGATAGATACCACACAAAAGGGCACCTCGCAGGGCGCGTCAAGTTGAAGACAAAGGACTTGACAGGCGATTTTGGCGATGTCATAGATTGCAATTCGTGCGTTATCGCTACCACAATGCAACACAGGCTGACCAAGGTCGAGATCGGGCGCAGAGTCCACGCCGCGGCGACGACGCTTGACCTCGTGGAATACCGGCAGCGCAAGCCGCGTGTGCTCTCGGGTGGGCAACGCCAGCGGGTCGCGATGGGGCGCGCGATCGTGCGCGAGCCGCGCGCGTTTCTCATGGATGAGCCGCTCTCGAACCTCGACGCGAAGCTACGCGTGCAGATGCGGGCGGAGATTCACAAGCTCCAGCGCGAGCTCGCTGTGACGACGATCTACGTCACTCACGATCAGACCGAGGCGATGACAATGGGCGACCGCATCGCCGTCATGCGCAACTCAGGTGTGAGGAGCCTCACGTGCGCCAGTGCGGCAATGTCCCTATCGACGGCTTGATCACCTGCCGGATGCAGCCAGCCGTTTGCGTGAGATGGTGT
>JALYLC010000446.1 GCA_030774435.1 Actinomycetota bacterium | reverse complement strand
GCTTCCGTGCCGACCATCCCGCGGTGAACACCTCCCGCGAGTTCCAGGTCGTCACCGGCGCCTGTGCACTGATCCGCCGGGCGCTCTTCGAGGAGCTGGGCGGCCTCGACACCGCCTTCATCAACGGCTACGAGGACGTCGATCTCTGTCTCCGGCTCCGGCGCCTCGGCTACGAGGTGCACTACTGCCACGAGAGCGTCGTCTACCACCTCGAGTCGGCGACGCGGGGCTTCGAGTCGAACCTGCAGAACCACGAGCTCTTCCTCGAGCGGTGGTCGGGGTTCGCCTACCAGGATGACGTCCGCTACTACGCGGAGGACGGCCTGCTCGACATCGCCTACCCGGAGCAGTATCCGGCGCTGCTGTGGGTTTCGCCGCACCTGGCCGTGCTCGATCGCGAGCGCGCGAACGCGAGCGAGCGCCTGCTCGCCAAGCGGTCGCGCGAGGTCTTCGAGGCCCTGAAGGAGAACACGCGGCTCAAGCTCGAGCTGCTCGAGGCTGGAGCGGGCACGGGCGACGAGACCACGCGCACGAGGAGGCTGTAGCCGCGGGCCGTGTCCATGCGGCGGGCGTTGTCTCTTGTAGCCGTGACCGACTCGGCATATCATCGCCCGCGTGGGGAGGGCACGCCGGTCTCGGGCGGCCGTCGGCGCTGAGCGCCGGTGACAATTTTCCTCGTGTTGTTGCTCGGTGCCTCCGGCACTTGGCTCTGCAGTATCGCTTCACTGCGGCTGCCGGGACCCGTCGCCCGGCCGGTGGCAGATCGCTGGCATCGGAAGTCGACCCCGTTGACAGGCGGCCTCGCGCTCTTGGCCGGTTTCTTGGCGGCGCTCGGGAGCGGCGTTCTGGCCGGCGAGCTCGACCGCCGTCTTGGCTACGTCGCGCTCGCCGCGACGGCAGCGTTCGTCCTGGGCCTCTGCGACGACAACCGTTGGATCGGGCCGCGGGCAAAGTTCGCCGGCCAGCTCGCGATCGCCGCCGCGACGGCCACGGTGATCCGGCCCGGCTGGCTTCCGCTCGCTGCGGCCGTTCCCGTTGCCGTGATCGTCCTCGTGGCCTCGATGAACAGCTTCAACCTCCTCGACAACATCGACGGGCTCGCTGCGGGGACCGCGGCGATCGCGGCGGGAGCGCTCGCGGTGACGACGCTCTTCGTGGGCGGGTCCGCCCTGCGGGTGTTGGCCTGCGCCGTGGCGGGGGCGTGCTTGGGATTCCTGCCGCTCAACTACCGGCGCAGGCGGTCTGCGGCGCTCTTCATGGGTGACTCGGGAGCACATTTTCTCGGCTTGGTCATAGGCGCAAGCGCCTTGCTCGCGAGCCCCAGCGGCGCGGGTGAGGTCTCGGTGGCCGTCGTCGCTCCGCTCCTGATCCTTGCCTTGCCGATTCTCGACACGTCTCTCGTGATCCTCGTCCGGCTCGCGGAGGGACGGCCGATCTGGCGCGGGGGCCGGGATCACCTCTCGCACCGTTTGGTCTACGTCGGCCTAGGAGAGCGTAAGGCCGTGGCGGTGCTGCTGATGCTGGCGGCGATCTGCGCAGGGGCGGCGGTGCTCGTCGTCGCGTTCGACGACGCCTTGGTGACGGGCGCGGCTGCGGGCGCCGTCCTAGCGTTGCTCGTCGGGCTCGGGTCACGTCTGGCACTGGTGAGCGAGGCCCAGGTCGCCGTCCTTCCCGCACGCAGCGAAGAAAGGAAGCTTGAGCCTCTACGTGATCACGCGCACGCAAGCTAGCCTCGCCGCGGTCGTCGCCAGCTGCGTCTGGGCAACTGGCGCCTACGCCGGCGGGCCCGGCGACGTCTACAACGACTACGCCCAGGACGGCGTCCTGAGCTGTAACCACTCGCACGCTGACCTGGTCGCGGTGCTCCGCAGCGGCTCGCTCAACCAGTACGGCGATCCGCTCACGCTCGCGCACCTGAAGCTCGCGGTCCGCAAGCAGCTCGCCGGCGGCTGCCGGCAGCGCGGCGGGTCCCGACAGGGTGGAACGAGCACTGTGCCGCGTGGCGGCACGACGGGCACGGGGGGCGGACAGCAGCCGAGGTCGAAGAAGTCTCCCGGACACCGCCGTCACGGTGGATCGAAGCGAGCGCTGCTGCCGTCGGCCAACCCCAGCCGCGGCTCGTCGACAAGCGGAGACAACGGCGCGTTCGTCGCCGGGCGCGGCCTGATCGTCGGTCTCCTCGTTGCCACGCTAGCGTTCGGCGGATGGCTCACGAAGCACGCCCTGGCCGCGCGAGACTGAGCGCCGCCGGGCGGCGGACGCGCGCCGCCGCTACGGGAGCGACCACCCGCTCGCTCGCGGGCGCATCCTTTGCCATTCCTCCCCTGGCGCTGCTCGGCGTCGCCGTCTTCCTCGCGTTTCGCGGCGGCGGCATCGTCCCTGAGCAGTGGGCGCCCGTCGCCGTCGGCACGGCCGTTTCATTGGCCGTCCTCGGCGCGGTCGGGAGCCTGCCGCGGGTTCCGCGTCAGGCCTGGCCCGCGCTCGGGGCGCTGGCCGCGTTCTTTGCCTGGAGCGCCCTCTCTATCGCGTGGTCGGCCTCGCCGGAGGCGACGTTGGAGAACGTCGCCCGGCTCTCGCTGCTCGTGCTGGCCGCGGCGATCGGGGCGTCCTACGCCGGGCGGGCAGGCGCCGCGAGAGCATTGGCCGTCGCGCTCGCTGCAGTAGGCGCGACGCTCGCGCTGACGGTGGAAGCGAAGATCCTCGCCGGTCAGACGGGCGTCTTCTCGACCACCCGTCTCGCCTGGCCGATCGACTACGCGAACGGAGAGGCCGCGGTGCTCTGGATCGCCTTTCCGGCGCTTCTGGCTGGCGCGGCGGCGGAACGGATCCGACCGCTGGGGCGCGCCCTCGTCGCCGCCATCGCGGCACTGGCGCTCGCCGAGGGGCTGATGACCTTGAGCCGCGGCGCAGCGATCGCACTGGCCGCGACGCTTGTCATCTGCGTGGCGCTTGCGACCGAGCGTGCGAGGCTGGCCCTCACGCTCGCCGGGATCGCGCTGCCCGTCGCCGTTCTGTCCACCCGACTAACGGCCGGGCGGCCGGGCGAGGTCGCTTCCGACGCTGTGGCCCGTGGACGGGCGGCTGCGCTCGGGGCCGCTGCGGCCGCGTTGATCGTCGCGTTGCTCGCGTCTCTCGAGCCCGTCTGGCCGCAAACGTTTGGACGGCACAAGGGTGCGGTCGCCGTCGCCGTCTGGGCGTGCGTCCTCGTCATCGGGGCGACGGCCTTCGTGGTCCACTACGGCCGTCCCGACACGTGGCTCTCCGCCCGCTGGCACGAGTTCCGGAACCCCGAGCTGACGCAGCCGGGCAGCGCGGCGCGCTTCGGCAATGCCACCTCGAACCGCTACGACTACTGGCGCGTGGCCGCGCGCACGTTCGAGGCGCATCCCCTCGCCGGCGAGGGCGCCGGCGCCTTCGCGGTTCCGTGGTTCCGCCGCCGCGCGATTAACGAGAGCGTCACCGACGCCCACTCCTGGGAGGCGGCCGCGCTGGCGGAAACTGGGATCGTCGGCTTCGTCCTCCTCGCCGCGGCGATGCTCCTCCCGCTCGTCCAGCTCGTGCGGGCGCGAAAGGAGCTCGGCAGCTTCGCCGTGGTCGCGCTCGGCGGCACGAGTGCGTATTTCGTGCTGCACGGCTCGCTGGACTGGCTTTTCCTGATCGCTGCGGTCGCCGTGCCCGCGTTCATCGCCCTAGGCGCCTGTGCCGCCGCGGGCGGGGCGCAGGAGATCAGCCTCGCGCCGGGCCGCCAACGCACCGCCGTCGCCGTGGGCGGGCTCATCGCCGCAGTCGCCGCCGTCCCGGTCTACCTCTCGACGACGCTGACCGCACGCGCCGAGAACCAGGCCGCGACGTCGCCGCAGCGCGCGCTCGACACGCTCTCGCTCGCGACCCGCGTGAACCCGTGGGCGGTGCAGCCGCTGATCGTGCGCTCGGTGATTCTGCTCGACGACCGGCGCACGCCCGCGGCTATACGTGCCGCCAAGGAGGCGACCCACCGAGCCCCGAACGTCTGGACGGCCTGGGTGGCGCTCGCCGACGCCGAGCGGGCCGGCGAGCACCGGGCAGCTGCGGCCGCCGCTCGACGACGTGCGCGTGTGCTCAATCCGAAGGCTCTGGAGCGAGCCACCGCGCCGTAATGGCTCGACCTTCTACACGCAACCGGTTGCGCGTCTCAGTCGTCATACCGGCTCGGGATGCAAGAGCGACAATCGCTCGAGCAGTTACAAGCGCCGCACAGCAGACGCAGCCTCCACTAGAGATCATCGTGGTCGACGACGGATCGACAGACGGCACCGAGGCCGTCCTTCGCGAACTCCCCGTCGTGCGCCCCTTGATCGTTCGGACCGCGGGCATCGGTGTAGCAGGTGCACGCAATACGGGTGCGCGGCGAGCATTGGGTGATTGGATCGCGTTTCTCGACTCGGACGATTCTTGGGCCGTCGATTTTCTGGCCGCCGCGAGTCAAGCAATTGCACGGTCGCCATCTGCGCTCGCCTGCTTCGCTGCAGCTGTCCACGTCGAT
>JALYLC010000445.1 GCA_030774435.1 Actinomycetota bacterium | reverse complement strand
TCGGCGTCGCCAAGGAGGCTGCCAAGCACGTCCAGCCCGCGGGTCACGGCCGCGGGCCCGAGGCGTTGGGCGATCACGCCGCGCGCGGCAAGCTCTCGGGCGATCGAGCGCAGAACGGCCACCGTCGCCGCGGCGAGACGCCGTTCCCAGGCGCTCTCTGCGTAGACGAGCTGCTCGATCTCCGCCCAGCGGAACGGCTCGCGCAGGATGCCCTCCCCGAACAAGCGCGCGAGCGAGTCGACCGAGATCCAGTCCGCGGCCCGGCGCCCCAGGCGGCGCATGAGCTGCCACGTGCGCTCGGGATCGTCCGCCAGGCTGCGCCGGAGGAATGCGAGGGAGACCTGGCGAAGCTCCAGTTCGTCCTGCCGGGAGAGTCGCTCTGCGACAAACAGGGCCTCCGCGGGACGCGCACGACGGAGGGCCGGGCGCAGCCCGCCGATGAGCGCGCCGATGAGCGGGTTGCGCACACCGATGACGTGTGCGATGCCGGGCGCGACGCGCTTCAGCTCCTGCCGGTAGGGCTCATCGGAGAGCTCGACGAGAGCGGCCCGCAGCTGGCCGGAGAGGGCGTCGGGGTCGTCGAGGGCCGCTCCCAGGGCGCGACCCAGCTCCCGAGCGCGACCGCGCCGGCCCTCGAGTTCCGGGGGCGCGGCGGCGTCGCGATGTGTGGCCTTGGACCTCCCGGACGCCGACCTGGGCATGGCGGGCGCCAGAGCGGTCGCTGACGGGCTCACGAGGCGGCTTCGACGAGGCGGAAGCGGTAGCGCTTCTTGAGTTGCGTGCGCTGGGCAGCTGTGGCCGCGACGTACAGTCCTGTGGCTTCGGCCAGCAACTCGCCGCTTTCCGCGTCCACGATGCGCGCCGCGGTGTCCAGCAGCCGCCGGCGTGCCTGGGTCAGCCAGCCCTCCGCGCGGATGGCCTGGCCGACCCGGACGGGGCGCCGAAAGTCGGTCGTCAGCCGGGCTGTCACGCCCCACGCGTCCGTGGCGACGAGGGCCCAGGCCATGACCTCGTCGAGGATCGTCGTGAGGATGCCGCCGTGGACGATCCCTTCCCAGCCCTCGAAGTCAGGGCCCAGGGTGAGCTCGGTCCAGCAGCGCCCATCGGCCAGATGGAGCTGGAGGCGCAGTCCGCGTTCGTTGAGCTCTCCGCACGCGAAGCAGTGGTGCGCCGCGAACTCGAAGTCCATGACGCCGGTGCTGCGACGCATGGCGGGACGCTCGGAAAGCGCCGTATCAGACATCGAGGTTGCGGACCTTGCGCGCCTCGGCCTTGATGAAGTCCTTGCGCGGCGGGACGCGCTCACCCATGAGCATGCTGAAGACGCTGTCCGCCTCGGCGGCGTCCTCGACATCGACGCGCAGCAGCGTGCGCGTCTCGGGGTTCATGGTCGTTTCCCAGAGCTGCTCGGGGTTCATCTCACCGAGACCCTTGAAGCGCTGGATGGACACGTTCTTGGCCTTCATCTCCTTGACGATGCGATCGCGTTCTCGGTCGTCCCGGGCATATCGCGTCTGGCGGCCCGTACTGACGCGGTAGAGGGGCGGCTGGGCGATGAACAGATGACCTTCGTCGATGACGCTGGGCATGTGCCGGAAGAAGAAGGTCAGCAGCAGCGTGCGAATGTGCGCTCCGTCGACGTCCGCATCGGCCAGGAGCACGATCTTGTGGTAGCGCAGCTTCTCCACGTCGAATGACTCGCCGATACCGCCGCCCAGGGCGATGATGAGCGGCCGGATGTTGTCCGAGCTGAGGATCCGATCGAGGCGTGCCCTCTCGACGTTCAGCAGCTTGCCGCGCAACGGCAGGATCGCCTGGAAGCGCCGGTCGCGGCCCTGCTTGGCCGAGCCGCCGGCCGAGTCACCCTCGACGATGAAGAGCTCGCTCCGGGCGGGGTCGCGTTCCTGGCAGTCGGCCAGCTTGCCGGGCAGGGAGAGTCCCTCGAGCGCGCCCTTGCGCATGACCAGGTCGCGCGCCTTGCGCGCCGCTTCGCGAGCGCGGGCGGCGGTGAGCGACTTTTCGAGGATCCGCCGCCCGACCGCGGGGTTCTCGTCGAGGTACTGACCGACCCCATCGGCCACCGCCGACTGGACCTGCACGCGGACCTCGGCATTGCCCAGCTTCGCCTTCGTCTGGCCCTCGAATTGCGGCTCCAGGAGCTTGACGCTGATCACCGCCGTCAGTCCTTCACGAACGTCGTCGCCGGTGAGGTTGGCGTCCGATTCGCGCAAGATGGCGGCGCGCCGGGCGTACTCGTTGAGGGATGTCGTGAGGGCGGCGCGGAAGCCGGTCAGGTGGGTTCCGCCATCGACCGTGTTGATGTTGTTCGCGAACGAGAAGGTGCTTTCGGAGTAGGAGTCGTTGTACTGGAGGGCGACCTCGATGGTCGTCCCGTTCTCCCGCCGCTCGACCGCGATGGGCTGGTTGTGCAGGACCTCGCGACTGCGATTGAGGTGGCGCACGAAGCTGACGAGCCCACCCTCGAAGTAGAAGGCGCGTTCTCGCGGCGCGGCGCCTCGCTGATCGATGAAGCGGATCCACAGGCCCTTGTTGAGGTAGGCCGATTCGCGCAGGCGCTGGCTGATCTGGTCGAACGACCAGTCGATCTCCTCGAAGACCTTCGGGTCGGCACGGAAGG
>JALYLC010000444.1 GCA_030774435.1 Actinomycetota bacterium | reverse complement strand
CCCCCCCCCGCGACCCGCTAGACCTCGACGTCGCCGAAGACGCCGGCCGCGGCGAGCCGGTCGACCTCCTCGTCGCTGTAGCCGCACTGCCCGACGAGCACCTCGCGCGTGTGCTCGCCGCGCTTCGGCGCCGCGCGCAACTCCGTGAGACGCCCATCGACGCGCAACGGGGAGCGGATCTGGCGCACCGTTCCGAGCACGGGGTGCTCGCTCTCGGCGATCAGGTCGCGCGCGATCGTCTGCGGGTCGGCGACGGCGCCGGCCACGTCGTTGACCGGGCCGCATGGGACGCCGGCGACGCGCAGGCGCTCGAGCCACGTCTCGGAGCCGGCCCTGCGCAGCGCCGCCGCGAGCTCGGCGACACAGGCCTCGCGGTGCTCGCCGCGTGCGGCCATGCTCGAGAAGCGCGGATCGCCGGTCATCCAGTCGAGGCCAAGCACGCCGCAGAGCAGGTCGAAGAACTTGTCCTTCGCACAGGCGATGACGATCCAGCCGTCGGCGGTGGCGAAATTCTGGAACGGCACGATCGACGGGTGCGCCGAGTTCGCCATGCGCTGGGGCTCCCAGCCGCGTGAGAGGTGCCAGGTCGTGACGTACATGTTGAGGTTCATCGCCGTCTCGAACAGCGAGATGTCGCAATCGCAGCCGATGCCGTCGCGCCGCGCCCTCCAGAGCGCGCTCATCAGCGCCAGGGCGGCGGCGTAGCCGGTGGCCATGTCGACCAGCGAGAGGCCCGTCTTGACGGGCGGGCCGTCGGGCTCCCCGGTGAACGACATCCAGCCGGCGTAGCCCTGCAGGATGTAGTCGTACCCGCCCTCCGCCGCACGCGGACCGGTCATGCCGAAGCCCGAGAGCGAGCAGCAGACGACGGCTGGATTGACGCTCTGGAGGTCCTCGTAGCGGATGCGCAGCCGCTCGGGTCCGTCGCCGCGAAGGTTGCTGTAGACCGCATCCGCGGCGCGCACGAGGCTCTCGATGACCGTTCGCGCCTCGGGGTGCGTGAGATCGAGCGAAACGCTGCGCTTGTTGTGGCAGAACGTCTCGAAGAAGAGCGAATCCTCGCCCTCCTGGAACGGCGGCACGTAGCGGCCGACGTCGCCTCCGCTGCGCGGATCCTCGATCTTGATCACGTCGGCGCCGAGGTCGGCGAGGTGCACGCTCCCCCAGGGGCCGGCGCCGTACTGCTCGATCGCGATGATCGTGACGTCCTCGAGCGGCGGACGCCTCATGCCGCTGAGCGCCCCCGTAGGTAGCCCGTGCACGCATCCACCGTGGTGACCTCGGCGTAGCGGCGGTGGCAATCGAGCAGGTTCGCATCGTGCGGCCCCTGCTCCTGATCCCCTACCGCGTCCTCCGGGACGAGCGTGAGAAAGCCGTTCGAGAACGCGTCGACGACGCTTGCGCGCACACATCCCGAGGTCGTGCACCCGACGATGATCACGGTGTCGATCCGCTGGGCGTTGAGCAGCGCAGCGAGCGGCGTGCCCGCGAAGACCGACGGCCACTTCTTGCGCAGGAGCGTGTCGGAGGGATCCCAGACGCGCTCGTCGACCTCGACCCAGGGCGAATCGGCCGTGATCTCGCCGAGCTTCGGCACCTTGCGGCTCCAGAGCCCGAGACCGCCCTCCGCCTCACCGAACGCGACGACGAACTGGAAGACGGGGACGCCCTCTGCGCGCGCGACCCGGAGCAGCCGGCCGGCGTTCACGACACCGCGCTCGATCAGATCTGAGCCGCCCATGCCAAGCCCGTTGGTCGTGAACGCCCGCTGATAGTCGACGACGATGACCGCGGGATGGTCGCCCGGCTCGATCGTCCCGCGCCCGTAGGCCGCGTAGCCCTCGTCGCTCACTTCGCCTTCGCGTAGGGCGAGATCGCCAGCGGATGCGGCGTCGACACGAGCGTCAGCAGCTCGCCCTGGAAGTCTGCGCCGCGCTCGCTGCGCAGTTGCGCGCGTAGCGTCTCGGTCGCAGGCTCGTCGATCTGCAGTCGCTCCGAGATCACGACGCCGTAGGCCTCGCGCGCCAGCTCGATCGTCGTGAAGTCGTCGAGCACGTCCTCGAGCACCATCCGCGGCTCCCGGTCGAGCGGGTTGCCGTAGCCGCCAGAGTTCGGCTCGGTGAGCTGGATGACCTCGCCGGCGCCGCACAGGAAGCCGGTCACCTTGGCCGGGATGTCGCGCTCGTTCCCGTCCTTGTCGATGAACGTCGACTTGCCCGGCAGGCCGTCGTAGCCGCCGAAGATGCCGCGCGGCGGGTCGGTGTGGCGGTCGCCCTCGCAGGAGTAGACGCCCGGCTCGAGGAAGCGGTTCATGCGCACGATGCCGATTCCGCCGCGCCACTGACCGGGCGCGGCGGGATCGTCGCGCAACTCGTAGCGGTCGCAGCGCATCGGGAAGCGCATGTCGAGCTCCTCGATCGGGTTGTTGCGCGTGTTCGCCATCAGGCAGTCGACCGAGTCCATCCCGTCGCGGCCCTTGCGCCCGCCGTAGCTGCCCTCGTCGACCTCGAGATAGAGCCAGTACTCGCCCTTCTCCGGGATGAACCCGGCGTACGAGCAGAAGTGCAGCGCCGCCGAGTTACCGGCGGTCACGAGGTCGGGGACGACCACCGAGAGCGCGACGATCGTGTTGTCGACGACGCGCTGAACCTGGCAGAAGCGCGAGAAGCACGCGCGCGGGAAGTTCGGGTTGAAGATCGTCCCCTTGGGCGCGATCACCGTCACGCAGCGGAAGATCCCGTCGTTCTGCGGCACGGGCTCGTCGAGCCGGTCCTGGTCGAGCAGCAGCGTGCGGATCGCGAAGTACGCGCCGACGAGCAGCGAGCCCTCGAACGGCACGTTGTAACCCGTCGGCACCTCTGCATTCGACCCCGTGAGGTCGATGGTGATGTGGTCGCCCTCGACGATGATCTTCGTCTCCACCCGCAGCCGCACGTCGCGGTTGCGACCGTCGTCGTCGAGCCACGCGGTGGGCGCGACGTACTCGCCGTCGGGTAGCTTCGAGATCTCGGCCCGCAGGCGCTTCTCGGAGTAGTCCATCCAGTCGTAGGCCGACGACATGCAGACGTCCGGGCCGTACTTCTCGAGCAGGCGGTAGAAGCGGTCGCGGCCGAGGATGCAAGCGGCCATCATCGCGTTCATGTCGCCGCGGTTCATGGTCTCCGTGCGCACGTTGTCGAAGACCATCTTGTCGAGGTCATCGTTGAGAACGCCCTCGTTGTACCACTTGAGCCCGTTGTAGATCTTGGACTCCGCGTACATGTCGAAGGAGTCGGCGTTGATGCCCGGGTACGATCCGCCGACGTCCAGCACGTGGGCGGTCACGGCCGCGAAGCCGATCAGCTCGCCCTTCCAGAGGATCGGCACCGCGACGGCGATGTCCGGCGTGTGCGAGGCGCCCAGGTAGGGGTGGTTGTGGATGATCACGTCCCCCTCCTTGAGATCCTCCTTCTCGATGCGCTGGAGGAACCCGCGGATGTACCAGGGGAGCGAGCCGATGTGCATGGGCGTCGACTCCGACTCGCAGAGCTCGCGCCCGTCCGGGTCGAAGAGGCCCGCGCCGAGATCCTCGGACTCGCGGATGATCGAGCTGTAGCTCATGCGGAACAGGACGCCCGCCATTTCCTGTGCGATCGCGTCGAACGCGCCGCCGAGCACGCGCAGGGTGATCGGGTCGACCTCGACCCGCTTGCGCTGGGGTGGCCCGGGAGAGACACCGACTTCAGGCAGATCGGCCATGGAGAACCCTTCCTCTCAGTGTCCGCGTTCCGCGGCCTGCTGAACGGCCTTGGAGTAGGTGATGACGAGATTGCCGACCCTGTCGACCTTGCACGAGAAGCCAGGTGGCACAACCGTCGTCGAATCGAACTGCGTGATGATCGCCGGCCCGTCGACGACGTTGCCTGCCAGGAGCTCGGTCCGCTCGTAGAACGCAGTCTCGAGCTTCTTGAGCTTGCTCTTCTGCCGGAACCAGGCGTCCGCCGTGAGCTTGAGCGCGCCCTTCGGCGGAGCGGTCTTGCCGCGTTCGACCTGCGGCGCGTCGAGGCCGGGCATGAGCCCCACTGCACGCACCCGCACATTCGCGATCTGCACGTCCGCATCCTCGAAGCGGCGCGAGTACTCGCGCTCGTGGATGTCGTGGAACGTCGCCTTCATCGCGTCGATCCAGCCTGCGTCGACCGGGCCCGAGCCGACGTCGATGCGCAGCTCATAGCCCTGGCCCTCGTAGCGGGCCTCGGCGATGTTCTCGAGGCGCACCCGCTTGGGATCGATGCCGTCGCTCTCGAACTGCGCGCGGGCATCGGCCTGGAGCTTTGCGAACTGCCCCTCGAGCGTCTTGCAGGCAGCGCCGTCCGAGTACAGCGCCGACGCCATCGCATACGACGTCGCCACGTACTCGTAGACCATGTCCGTGGTCAGCAGTCCGAGCGCCGCCGTGATGCCCGGGTAGCTCGGCACGAGCACGTTCTTGACACCGACCTCCGGCGCGATCTCGGGTGCGAACAGCGGCCCACCCCCGCCCTCGGCGACGAGCACGAACTCGCGCGGGTCGAAGCCCTTGCGCACCGAGGCCTGCTCGATCGCGTCGACCATCGAGTGGACGAGGATCCGGTAGACCCCCATGGCGGCGTCCTCGATGGAGGTGCCGAGCTTGCTCGCGAGATGCGTGTCGATTGCCTCGCGCGCGAGGTCCTCCCGCAACTCCATCTTGCCGCCCAGGAAGAGCTCCGGCCGCAGCCAGCCGAGCACGACCATCGCGTCGGTCGCAGTCGGCTCGGTACCGCCCCGGCCATACGCGACCGGCCCTGGATCGGCTCCCGCTGAGCGCGGCCCGACGCGGAAGATCCCGCCGGCGTCGATGTAGGCGATCGAGCCGCCGCCGGCGCCGATCGTGTCGACGTCGACCATCGGGATCATCGCCTGGTATGGCCCGACCTTGGTGTCCAGCAGGTGCTTCATGCGCAGCTTGCCGTCCTGCGCCAGGCCGATGTCCGCCGAGGTGCCGCCCACGTCGAGCGTGATGACGTTCGTCTCCTTGGACTGGCGGCCCGTCCAGATGCCCCCGACGACGCCCGCGATCGGGCCCGACATCAGCAGGTTGACCGGCTTCTGCATCGCGCCCGCGGGCGTCGCCACGCCCGCGGCAGAGGTCATCAGGTGGACGCCCGACTTGACGTTCATCTTGCGCAGGGCGGCGTCAAAGCGGCCGATGTAGCTGGAGACCTTGGGGCCGACGTACGCGTTGAGGCCGACGGTCGAGAAGCGCTCGTACTCGCGGTACTGAGGAATCACCTCGCTCGAGACCGAGAGGAACGCCTCGGGAAACTCCTCACGCACGATGGACGCGACGCGCTGCTCGTGCTCGGGGTTGAGGAACGAGAACAGCAGGCAGACGGATACCGCCTCGACCTGCTCCTGCTTGAGCCGGCGCACCTGCGCGCGCACCTCGTCGTCGTCGAGCGGGATGAGGATGTTGCCGTCCTTGTCGATGCGCTCGTTGACTGTGAGCCGGAAGCGGCGGCGCACGATGGGTTGAGCCTGCCAGGGCAAGTTCTGCCAGAGCGAGAAGTTCATCGGCTTCTTGTGCCGGGCGATGTGCAGGATGTCCCGGTAGCCCTTGGACGTGATCATGCCGACCTTGGCGCCGGTGTGCTCGATCACGATGTTCGTTGCGACGGTCGTCCCGTGGAAGACCTGGTCGAGCTGCGCGGGCTCGATTCCGGCCATCGCACACAGCTCGCTGATGCCCTGGACAGTGCCGATCGAGGGATCCGCCGGCGTCGAAGGGGTCTTGTGGACAATGACCTCCCCAGCCTCGTCGTCGATGTAGATGAGGTCGGTGAAGGTGCCGCCGACGTCGACTCCGATTCGACGCATTCCGTCTCCCTCTGGTCAGGTGGGCAGTCGCAAGGTCAGGCAGCACGGCAGCGCCGCGCGTCAGCCGCTCGCCGCGCGTCAGCCGTTTATAGACCGAGCGGGCTGCGGGGTCAACATCCTGCTGCAATAGGTCGGACGTTTCCTGCCACCCTCGGAGGAGGCTCGCAGGATGTCCCCCGCGATCGGCGTCCCTCCGGCGTGCGAGGCGCGCAGGCGGCAAGGCGCTCCTGCCGGGGCACGCCGGCACTCCGACGGGCGCTAGACGGCCCACTCGGCGTCGGTGATCGGAAACATGTCCTGAACCTGCTCGGCGCTGCGCTTGTAGACCATCACCGTGCGCCGGAACTCGATCACGACCTCTTTCCGCTGGTTGATGCCACGCGAGCGGATCCTGACGATGCCGGCATACGGACGCGAGGCCGACTCGCGCACCTCGAGGATCTCGGACTCGCACCACAGGGTGTCGCCCGCAAAGACCGGATTCGGAAGCCTGATGTCGTCCCAGGCGAGATTGGCCAGCGCATTCTCCGAGACGTCGGTGACGGAGAGGCCTGTGACGAGCGACAGCGTGAACGTACTGTTGACGACGGGCTTGCCGAACGGCGACCGCTCGCCGAACGGGGTATTGAAATGTGCCTGGTTCGTGTTGAGCGTGAGATTCGTGAACCAGATGTTGTCGGTATCGGTAACCGTGCGGCCAAGGCGGCTGCGGTACACGTCTCCGACCGTGTAGTCCTCGAAGAACCGCCCCTGCCAGCCCTTCACAACTCCCATCGGGCACCCTCCGCGTTTATGTCAGACCATTGCAACGAATGGAACGAGCGTACTCACGCCGTCGTCGCCATGCTGCCGCCGGTCTCCCAGAGCCCCGCCTCCTCCTGCATCCGCCGCCACTCCTCGGCGACCTCGAGGTGGGTCGCGAACCAGACGTCCGGGAAGCTCTTCATGTACGTGAACAGCTGATCGAGCAGCGCGATACGCGGATGGCGCCCGATGCAGAACGGGTGGACGACGAGTAGGAAGCAGCCGCCGACGCGATACGACCCGTCGAATTCGGCTTTCCAGATCTCGAGTACCTGCGCAGGCGTCGAGAGACCGGACATGTACGGGAAGAAGCTGAACAGGAAGTACGGCGCGTCGTCGAGCTCCCAGCTGACGGGCAGCTCGACCAGGTCCCGCAGCGGCCCGCCGGTCACCGGCACCCGTGGGCGGTAGGGCTCATCATGGCCGAAGAGGCTCGAGTCATACGCGAACCCGTTCTCCTCGAGTAGATCCGCGGTGTTCGGGCCGAGCGCGAACGGAGGCGAGCGATTGCCCTTCGGCCGCGTGTCGAAGGCATCCTCGATGCGACCGATCCCGCGACGCATCAGCTCGCGCTCCTCGCCGACCGGAAGCTCCAGGACGCTCTCGTGGTAATAGCCGTGGTACCCGATCTCGCCCCCGAAGCTCTTGATGTCCCGGCAGGTCCCGGGGTGCTCGTCGATCACCTGGCCCGGCACCATGAACGTGGCCGGGGTCCCGTGCCCGTGCAGCAGCTTCAGGATGCGCGGTATGCCGGCGCGGATGTCGTAGTCGCCGCGCGACAGCGGGCTCGGCGTCGAGAGCTTGAACGTGCCGCTCCAGAGCGTCTCGGCGTCGAAATCCACCGAGAGCGTCACGGCGCAGCGATAGCGTCCCTTCCACGGCATCATGCCCTCCTCAGGTCCGGAATCCTGCTCGGCATCAAAAGTCCGGCCACGAGTTCTGGACGGCCGGAGTCGCTTCGTACACGGCGTGCGCGGCGCCGAGCACCTTCGCGTCGTCCCAGGGGGCACCGCTGAACTGGACGCCCACGGGGATTCCGAAGTCGTCGAAACCGGCTCGGAACGCGCAGGCCGGTAGGCCGATCAAGTCCTGCGGGGTCGTGTAGCTCATGACCAGCTCGCGGAACTCGATGCTGCTCCCGAGGTGTTCCAGGACCTCGCTGCCGATGGGGACCGCAGTGCCGGCACCGACCGGCGTGAGTACCAGGTCGACCTCGCGGAAGGCGCGCGCGAATGCAGCGCGGATGCGCGCGCGGTCCGCGGCCGCGCGCAGGTAGTCGCCGACGCCCTCGCGCGAGGCGGTCTCGAGTCGGCCACGCACGTCGGTCCCGTACTCCGCTGCCCGCGCCGGATAGAGCCCGGCCTCCAAATGCGTGTACAGGGCCTCGGCGCGCTGCGTGAATCCGAAGACGCGGTAGGAGTCGCGCGCCTCCGGAATGCGTACCTCCGCGATGCGCGCACCGCAGGAGACGGCCGCTCCGACGGCGGCGTCGAACGCGCGCTGGACAGCCGGCGTGAGCGGCACGATGTGGAGATCCGGGCAGATCCCGACGACGCGGCCCTCCAACCCATTCGCGAGCGCCGCGTCGAGGTCGCCGAGCGGGACGTCCTCGGTAGCGGGGTCCGCTGGATCCCAGCCGGAGATGACCTCGAGCAGCAGGGCCGCGTCCGCCGGCGAGCGCGTCATCGGGCCAGGGTGGTCGAGCGTGCGCGCGAGGGGCCAGATCCCGGCCGTGCTGACGCGGCCGTAGGTCGGTTTGAAGCCGACTGTCCCACAGAGCGCCGACGGCACGCGGATCGATCCGCCGGTATCGCTGCCCAGGGCAAGGCTCACCTGGCGGGTAGCGAGCGCGACCGCGGAGCCGCCGCTGGAGCCGCCGGACACGCGGTCGAGCGCCCACGGGTTGTGGCTGGTGCCCATCAACTCGTTGACCGAGGTGATGCCCCATGCGAACTCGTGTGTCTGGGTCTTGCCGACCAGGATCGCCCCGGCGGTGCGCGCGCGCCGCAGCGCCTCCGCGTCGGCCGTCGGGACGTGGTCCGCGAACATCGGTGACCCGTAGGTCGTCCGAACGCCCTCGGAGTCGAACAGGTCCTTGACGCCAAGCGACAGGCCGGCCAGCGGGCCCTGCGCCTCGCCGCGGCGATAGGCCTCCTCGCAACGCGACGCCTCGGCGCGCGCGCGCTCGAGGCACAGAGTCGTGAACGCGCCGAGCCGGCCGTCGATCTCCGCGCTGCGCGCGGCGACCTCGTCGATCGCCTCAACCGGAGATGCGTCGCCGCTCGCGTAGCGGGAAAGCAAATCGCGCGCCGAGAGTTCCAGCAGGCCTGTCATGCGATGAGCTCCTCGTTTGTGTTCTCGTGCTCGCGGATCAGCCTCCGCACCCGGATCAAGGTGTCGAGCGCTCGGAGGACGCGGCGCCGGCACCGCCACGCGCCCGGCAATCTCGAGCGCCGCGGGCTCTCATGCGAATCACCCACGATATCGCGGCGCTTTTGACGAGATGCACCGGTGTTCGCTGTGCTGGGAACGTGCTTGCATCTCGCGCGGCTGCTTGGCAGGCAGCTAGGCAACGAGCGAAGGCACCCGCTAGCACGGATTCTTCCCTCACGACTGGTCGAAGTCCGACGCCTGCAGCGCCTCCTCGAAGTCCACCCGTGGAGGCTACGGCCCGGCTCTCTGTTGGCTACTTGCCGGCAGATCCAGTTCCCTGTCCGGCTCCGCGAACTCGAATTCGTCGCCGTTCTCCCACGCCGTCAAAGCAGCGTGCGACTCGCCGCGAAATCGTGCTGCCGTTGTCAGGCCCCCCATTGCACGCATTCGGGCTGTGGCCAGCCGCCGTCGTGAGGAC
>JALYLC010000443.1 GCA_030774435.1 Actinomycetota bacterium | reverse complement strand
ATGATGCGACGCGCATCCACATCCGGCTGGTGGTCGTGCGGGATGGCAGTCGTCGGCGTGATGGGACACAGCAGCACGTCGTACTCGGTGAAGAAGGTCGCGCAGCGGGCGGCCAGCTGTGCCCGCGCCTCCAGGGCGGTGCTCAGATCGCGCGATCGAACCGTGACGTTGCGCGCATGTCGTACCGGTGGTGAATCGTCGTCGACTGGAGCGGTCTCGGCCAGGACCCGGAGGCGTTCGTACTCTTCAGCCGGATACGCGCCACTGAAGACCGCCTGGAGCAATCGCTGCGCCAATCGTTCGCCTTCTCGCAGTGAGCACGGACGGGCCTCGGTCACGCGTGCTCCGGCCTGCTCGAGTGTGTCGACTACGTTGCTCAGCACACGCAGCACTTCCGCATCTACTGGACAATACTCGTCGTCAAGCCAGATCGCGAAACGATAGCCATTCAGCGCGCCGGCTCGCGGAGGGGGAAGATTCAGGCGCCATGCGACCGAGTGGGCGGCATCTGGACCCGCCAGAACGTCGAGGGCAAGAGCGAGGTCGGCGGCGTCACGAGCCAGGGGGCCCACCGTGACCATGTCCAGTTCCGCAAGTGTGCCGGGCGGACCTGGCACGTGGCCACGCGTGGGGATGATGCCGTAGGACGGCCGCAGCCCATACACACCGCAATACCCGGCTGGATTTCGGATCGAGCCGCCGAGATCGCTCCCCAGGTCGAGTCCAGTCAGACCGGCCGCAACCGCGGCCGCCGCACCGCCCGAGGATCCACCGACGGCGCGCTCCAGATTCCACGGATTGCGCGTCGTACCGAAGATCGGATTGAAGGTCTGGCAGTCGGCGGCATAGGCCGGCAGGTTCGTCTTGCCAAAGATGATCGCGCCGGCAGCGCGCAGCCGCGCCACCGCGTCGGCGTCGCGCGTTGGGATGTGTGCGGCGTATTCGGGAGCGCCGGCGGTCGTCCGCAGTCCAGCGGTTTCCAGAGAGTCTTTGACCGTGATCGGCAGGCCATGCAAGGGTCCCCAGCTCTCGCCACGCGCGAGCGCCGCGTCGGCTGCCGCCGCTTGTTCGAGCGCGCGCTCGTCGAGGGTCACCACGGCGTTAACCGCGGGGTTGAACCGCTCGATTCGGGCGCGATAGTGCCGCAACAGATCGCAACTGCTGATCTCGCACGAGCGCAGAAGAGCCGTGAGCGCGGTCGCCGACTGGAACGCCAGGTCAATTTCGGTGCTGAGCATATGGTCTCCCCTTGGGTTGATCGCTTTGCCTGTAGGCGCTAGGGATGGCCTCGCGAATTGCGAGTCGCCGCCTAGCGCCTGAATGGTGACGGGTCGGACGACCGGCCCGCGACTCACAGGAGGTGCACCGATGACGGTGATGACCGAAGCAACGGGTACCGAGCCGACAGTGGACTCGGTGATGGGGCAGATACTTGTCGAATTGGGCAGCTCTGTCGGGCTGCTGTTGAGTGCTCTGGGAATGCGCACCGGACTGTGGGCAGCCCTGGCCGAGGCAGGTCCGCTTACCCCGCGGGAACTATCGGAGCGGACTGGAGTAGCCGCCCCACTGGCACGGGAATGGCTGCGGGCGCAGGCCGCGGCGGGATATCTTCGATACGATCCACGCTCGGAGCGATTCACGTTGCCGGACGCGGTGGCGGTGGCGATGTTGCAGGCGCCCGGCGGCGCGATGATCGACGCGTGCACGAGCATGTTGTGCTCGATGGGCGTCGGCTTCGGTGAATTCACGGAAGCGTTCCGTGGCAATGGTGGCTACGGCTGGGTGAGGCGCAGCGAAGAGTACCTGGATGGGTCGGACCTGTTGACGCGGGCGGCGCTGCCGCCCGAATTGATCGGCGCCATACTCGACCAGGTGGACACGAACCTCGCTACCGGCGGGTCGATTGCCGACGTCTGCTGTGGCTACGCCTCGCCGACGCTCGCGGTGGCGAGCCATTTCCCCACCGCACGCGTGCTGGGCATTGACTACTCGGATGTGTCAGTGGCCCACGCCCGCTCGTCCGCGGAAAGCGCCGGGCTCAGCCAGCGGGTCCGCTTCGAGGTCGCCGCGGCAACCGACCTGCCTGGATCGGGCTATGGACTGATTACGTTCTTCGACGCGCTACACGACCTCGGCGATCCGATCGGCGCACTTGTCGTCGCCCGCGAGGCGCTCGCGCCGGATGGCGTGGTCCTGCTCGTAGAAGTGATCGCCGGCGACCGGGTCGAGGACAACCTGAACCCGGCGGGGCGCATGTTCTATTCGATTTCGACGCTGGTGTGCACACCGAATGCCCTGTCCCAGCAAGCACCTGGAGCCCCCGAGCCATTAGGCACCCAGGCAGGCGAGGCCCGCTTGCGCGAAGTTGCCCTGGCCGCCGGGTTCACCCGAGTGCGTCGGGTGCCTGTCGACGCGCCATTGAACCTGGTGCTAGAGCTGCGGGCCTGAAGAACGCAACAATGGCCGTCGTGGAACGCGGCGGTGGGCTCGTCGGTCGTGAGGCGGTTCTTGGTGTCGCTGAGGCCGCCCTCGACGAAATGCTGTCGGGCGCAGGTCAACTGCTCCTGGTCACGGGCGAGCCCGGTATGGGTAAGTCCGCGTTGCTCGCCGAAGTTGCGCGTCGCGGCTCACACCGCGGCGCGCGCGTGCTGCGAGGTGTGTGCTGGCGGGGTGACGGCGCTCCGCCATACTGGCCGTGGACCCAGGTGCTGCGTGGCATGGAATTGGACGATGCTGGCTACGGCGAAGCCGGCCGACTGATTGCAGGGCAGCCAGCTGGTGGCTTCGGATCGGCCCAGGAAGCGGCAGACGCACGCTTTCGGCTGTTCGACTGCGTCGCCGGACTCTTCGCGCGGCTCGCCCGCGACACGCCACTGCTGATCATTCTCGACGACCTGCACTGGGCGGATAACGCTTCGGTTCAACTGCTGGACTTCGTTGCACGGCAGTGTGCCGCGGAACGGGTGCTGTTACTGGGTGCATACCGCGCCGAGGAAACTGCGGAGGCGCTGCTCGGCGTTGGTGGTCAGGTGCTGCCGCTGACGGGGCTGAGCCCCACTGAGGTCGGGGCGCTTATTGCCGTCATCGGCGGCTCGCACCCGTCGGAAGACCAGGCCAGCGCGGTGTGGCGCCGCAGTGGCGGCAATCCACTGTTCGTCCGTGAGCTAACGCGGCTGGTGCTGGCACGGGGCGATTCAGCCGGACCACTGCCAGAGAGTGTGCGCCAGACATTGACCGCGCGGCTAGCCCGAGTGTCCCCGGCGTGTGCAGAAATGCTGATGGTCGCGGCGGTGGACGGACTTCACCTCCAGTTGGGCGTGTTGTCCAGGGCCCTGGACGTGACGCCTGATGCCGCCGCCGATTTACTAGACGAGGCGGTGCACGCCCGAGTGGTGTTGGTCGACGATGCGGGGCCCCACTTCACCCACGATCTGTTCCGCGAAACCATCCTCGCTCGGTTGTCTTCTGCGCGTCGAGCTGCTCTACATGCCTCAGTGGGCCGAGCCATCCAGGCGCTCGGCTCAGGCGCGATGCGCGGCGACCTGGCTGAGATCGGCGCCGCGGCGCGGCTGGCGGCGCATTTCGTCGCAGCTGGTCCGACGTTGGCTGCCGAAGCGCTGGACTACTCGGTACTCGCAGCCCAGGAGGCGACGGCACGCCTCGGCCATGCGGACGCCGTCCGACACTATGAAGCTGCCCTTGGGCTGATCGCCGATGACGCCAAAAGCCGTGTCGATCTGCTGTTCGCACTGGCCGGCGCGTGCGATCGAGCTGGCGATTCGGCGGCCGCACGGTTGGCCTATCGACACGTTGCGGACGCTGCCCGGTCCTCTGCCGATTGGGCAACTCTGGCTAGGGCTGCGCTGGGATTGCACTCCCTCGGGAGCCGGGCGGTTGCGGATGAGCGCGAGTCCGCGGACCTGCTCAGCGAGGCGAACACCCGACTGAGCTCCGCGGCGTCGCCCGGGGCACCTTCACCGGATTCAGCGAACCTGTCGTTGCGCTCTGAGTTGCTCGCTGCGCTGGCCCGCATCCATCGCCACACCGCATTGCGAACCACACTCGATCCGCAGGCGCGCGGCATTGCCAACGAAGCCATCGAGCTTGCCAGGTCGGCCAACGACCCAGCCGCGCTGGGGCACGCGCTGCTTGCCGCGCATGACGTCGGTTGGGAGCCTGGCAGTGCCCACGAGCGCCTGCCCATCATCGCGGAGATGGCGGACGCCGCGAATGAGGCTGTTGACGCTGACCTGGTCGCCGAAGCCAGCCTGCTGCGGGCCGCGGCGC
>JALYLC010000442.1 GCA_030774435.1 Actinomycetota bacterium | reverse complement strand
GCGGCAGCCGACGACTGCGGCGCGGCGCCACTGGTGGGGGGCGATGCAGGAGGCGCGGCGGGCGCAGTGCTCGCCCGATGCGCGGATCCGTTCGTGGCGGGTGCAGCCGCGCCGTGGGCGACAGGGGCGCGCTTGTCCTGGGCGGCACTCCGCGAGTGGGACGAGGGCGCGGCGGCTGTTGCGGGTCGCGCGGCGGCGTGCTTGCCGGCGACGCCTCGCAGCCCACCAGGCGCGCTGTCCCGCGTGTGACGAGGCGGATTCCGGGCGTGCTGTGCCGCGGCATTCCGAGCAGGCTGCTTGTGGGCCCCGGGCGCGGGCTTGCCGGGATTCCCGGTGTGCTCTGCGCCCGTAGTCACCGTGATCGGAGCGGTGGCGGGCACGCCCGCGTCCGCCGTCGCGGCTGCCTCCGGCGCGGGAGACCCCGGGAGAGGCCCGCTCAGCTGCTGCGCCAATGAATCGTGCCGCAGCGATGAGGCGGGCAGGGGCGAGAATGCCAGCGCAGAAAGCGCGCCAGAGAGCCCGCCGCGGCGCTCCTTCACGTTGCCACGGGCGCGCTGCAAGATTGCGGTCGCAGCCATGATCGTGATTCCGAGCTGGGCGGCGATCTCTCCGTAGCTGAGTCCGCGAACCTCGCGCAGGTAGATCGCGGCTCGCTGCGCCGGCGGTAGAAGAGCGATTGCGGCGCAGATCTGCCGTGCTTCCTCGGCGGTGGCCGCAACCTGGTCGACGGACGCGTTGCCCGATGGAACGGACTCGAGCACGCCATCACCGGTCACCAGCCGCAACTCGCGGCGACGCCGCGCATCGATCCAGACGTTCCGCGCGACGGTCGAGAGCCAGGCTCGCCATTCCGAATCGCGGCGGGCAGCGGGCGGGCTCTGATACGCGCGCAGCAGGGCCGTCGCCGCGATCTCCTCGGCATCCTCGCGCGACGCGCCCAGGCCGCGCACGTAGCGCTCGAGCGGAGCGCGGTGCGCGCGCACGAGCCGGTCGAAGGCCGCGTCGACCAGCACCGGTCGCTGCAGTGACCGCGATGCTTCCATCTCTCATCACCATATGCCCGCGGACGCCCGCAGTTGACCCATTCGGGTGACTTGCCGCGGCTCTCGAATGTCACTCGGCGAGTGCCTCGAACGGGGCATCTTTCGACGACGACCACAAGGTTTGGACGCGGAACTCGTTCTATCTGCTGATGTCGTTCACACCAGCGGCTGAGCAAACCGACGAGGCACTCGTGCGTCGCCATCGGAGGCCCAACGGGCGCCTGCGGGCTCGCGCCCGGGAGAGCCGTGGGCAGTCGACGGTGGAGTTGGCACTCGTGCTGCCACTGCTTGCGCTGGTGCTCTTCGCATGTCTGAAGATCGGTTTGGCGTTCTTCAGCTACGAGCAGGTGGCGTCGGCGGCCAATGCCGGTGCGCGCGCTGGTGCGGTCAACCAT
This sequence comes from Actinomycetota bacterium, assembly GCA_030774435.1. Taxonomy (GTDB): domain Bacteria; phylum Actinomycetota; class Thermoleophilia; order Gaiellales; family JALYLC01; genus JALYLC01. Next base: position 2,175 of record JALYLC010000442.1, on the reverse strand, counting down.
GGCGGCGATCCCACCGTAGCCGCGCGCGCGGCCGCCCAATCGATGTCGCCGACGCTTGGGTTGACGGATTCCCAGGTCACCGTGAGCTACGCGTCGACCGCTTCGCCGCCCGGCGCATCCTGGTCGTATCCGGGCACCGTCACCGTCACGGTTGACTATCCAGTCACGTTCAGTCTCTTCGGGCAGCTCCCTCAGACGTACGACTTGCAGGCCAGCGCGACGAAGCGGCTGGAGCGATGATGCGCGCGCACCTGCGTGGCGAGCGCGGCCAGTCTGCCGCCGAGCTGGCGTTGATCGTGCCGATCCTCGCCACGATTCTCTTCGTGGTAGTCCAATTCGGTCAGGTGTACCTGCAGTACCAGGAGGTCACTGCCGCAACCAGCGAAGGTGCGCGCCGCGCGTCCACGATGGCCGGCGTCGCCGATCCGGGACGGACATCCACGATCGTGGCAACGGTGCGCGCAGGCACTTCCGTGGGTACGAGCGCAGCGTTTGATTCGAACGGACTCTCGGTCACGGTCAGCAGTACCTGGACACCCGGGAGTCCCATCACGGTCAAGTCCACCTATCCCGCGAGTGTGAGCATCCTCGGAGTGACGCTGTTCTCCGGCTGGCTCACCACTGCGCGGACGACACGGGTGCTCAATTGATTGACAGACTTCGCACTCTCCGACGCCGCGAGGATGGCCAGGCCCTGATCTTCAGCATCTTGATGCTGGCGGTGCTCCTGGGGGTCGCGAGTCTCGTCGTCGACGGTGGCAACGGGCTCCTACAGCGCCGCAATCAGCAGGGCGTCGCCGACGCGGCCGCGATGGCGGCAGTCAAAGACCTGCCGGCGAGCACGGGCCTGGCCGACGCCGCGGGCCGCGCCTACGCAACCACCCAGAACAGCGCCGACGCATCGACCGTCGACCAAGTCGTCGTGACGGGTACCAGTGCCGGCTCGTGTGACGGCGGATTCGGCAGCGTAACGCTCGCTCCCGAAAGCGTCTGCGTCGTCGTTCACACGGATGCGCAAGGTGCATTCAGCCGGCTGCTGGGCATCGACACGTTCAAGGCGAGCGCCCGAGCGATCGCGCAGGCCTCCCAGGTCACCTCAGTGGGCTCGTGGCTGCCCTTCGGCGTCCGCTCGGGGGCCTTCACCGACAACCCTCCAACGCAGCTGACGATCACTCCGGGCGACCAGTCGAACAACGTCGGCGGCGCGATCAATACCCCGGCCGGGCCGGACTGCAAATTCTACGGCGGCGACCAGATCTCGGACGTGATCAAGAGCTCCGCGTATGGCGGTGTCGACGCCTGTCCGATCCCGATAGGGAACACGATCCAGACCCAGACCGGCGTCAGCACGGGCAATATCACGACCAAGGGATTGGATGCCCGCATTGGCACCAACACCGACTCCTTCAGTGATGTCTTCGGGCAGGATGCAAACGGCAACTATTACGTCAAGAAGGCTGATTCCCCGCGCCTGGGCATGATCCCCGTCGCGCAGGATTCGACGGGCAACTGGCCCCTGAGCGGCAACGCGACGATGACAATGCAGGGCTATGTGCTCGTCTACATCGGTGACACGACCAAGCCGCCGAATTACCCGGCCTATTCGGGAGGCGGCAGCCGTCTCACCATCTATTTCACGCCTGTCAACGCCCCACTGCCCGATTCCTGGGCTGCCCTGCTCGGCGATTACTCGGCGTCCAATCCCAGCCCCGTCGTCTATCGCCTCGTTTCCTGACGCCGGCTCGCTCCGGCGGGGTGGAGACAAGGTAAGGAATGTGTTCGAAAATACGTCAAAGGCTCCATTTCATGCTGCAATGTGATTAGTGTGAAATACACCACTTGTCAAAGAGGAGTCCAAATGCGTACGAGAATTGGAATGGGGATCGTGCTGGCCGCAGTGTTGCTGGCGATGGCCGCAAGCGCTGGCGCCACGACGCCCGCGGAGTACGGAGCCAAGTGCAACGCTGCGTGGACGGCGAAGCACGGCACGCAGGCCTACCGTGTCTACAAGAAGGGCTGCGTTGCAGCGGCGGTCGCGGCAGCCAACGCGGCACGCACGGCCGGCAACAACGACGACGACGTGGCGAACGCCTCTCGCGCGACGGCTGCATGCCGCGTGCAGTCCCCGCCGCCGCGCCGCACCAAGACCGCGCGTGCGGCGTACAAGGCCTGCGT
>JALYLC010000441.1 GCA_030774435.1 Actinomycetota bacterium | reverse complement strand
CCTCGGTCCGGCCCGTCAACCCGGTCGGGCGGTTCCCTGGCTGGTGCTGTGCTTCGGCGCTGCGGGGTTGGCGATGATCATCCGCGACTCGCTGCTGAGCCGACAGGTGAGCGGTCGGGAACGCCGCATGCTCGCCGAGTTTCCTGCTGTGGCGGACATGCTGGCCCTGTCGGTGGCCGCGGGCGAGGGGCCGGTTGCCGCGCTGGACCGCGTCGTCTCCACCTGCCGAGGCGCTCTCGTCGACGAGCTTGCCCGCGTGCTCGCGGAGTCCCGTACCGGCATTCCGGTGACGTCCGCGCTGGACGGACTCGCCCGTCGTACCGGCCTCGCCGTTGTCGCACGCTTCTCCGAGGGGCTCGCGGTGGCGATGGCACGGGGGACGCCGCTGGTCGACGTGCTCGCCGCGCAGGCGGCCGACGTCCGCGAGGCAGCCAAGCGCGCGCTCATCGAGACCGGCGCCCGCAAGGAGGTCGCGATGATGGTGCCAGTCGTCTTCTTGATCCTGCCCGTGACGCTGCTGTTCGCGTTCTACCCGGGGGTGGTCGGGCTCAACCTGCTGGCGCCGTAACGCTGGATGAGAGAGAGGAAGATCATGAGGCTGTTGGAGCGGTTCGCATGGCGGGCCTCGCGCGATGAGCGGGGAGACGTGCCGGGATGGGTGATGATCACGGTGATGACGATCATCATCGCGAGCTCGATCCTGGTGATCTTCCAGGACAGGGTCACGTCGTTCCTGAGCGACGCTCTCAACCAGTACATGTGAGCCGGCCGGCTGATCGGCCCGCCCGCGGTTGGCAGGTGCATCGCGGGGTCTGGTCGAGGGGTGGCGAACGGTCGCAGCAGGGGTCGGCGATCGTCGACTTCGCACTGGTGTCCGTGGTACTGGTCCCGTTGTTCTTCGCGATCCTGGAGCTGGCGCTGATCTGGCACGTGAAGTCGACGCTGACGGCCGCCGCGTCCCAGGGCGCGCACTTCGGAGCGACGTACCAGCACACACCCGCTCAGGGCGCGGCGCGAACACGGTCGATCATCGTCGACACGTTCGGCGTGGACTTCCGCGACCGGGTCTCCGCGCGGGCGACGAGGGTTGATGGGCAGCCAGGCGTGGAGGTCGATGTCACCGCACGCGTCCCGGTGCTGGTGCTCTGGGGACCGACACTCTCGGTGTCGGTGAGCGGGCACGCGGTCACCGAGGTGCTGCCGTGAGGGAGCAGTCGAGAGCGTCGTCGGCTCACCGGCGGTCACCGTGGTGCCGCCGTGTCTCGGGTGAGCACGGGTCCGCTTTGGTGGAGGTGGTGTGGCTCTCGCTGATCTTGTTGGTCCCGCTGGTCTACATCCTGTTGACGTTGGTGACGGTCCAGCGGTCGGCGTACGGTGTGACGGAGGCGGCGCGAGCGGCCGGCCGGGCCTATGTGCTGTCTCCGGATCCCGCGACGGGGCGTACGCGCGCCTACGCGGCGGCGCGGCTGGCCATGCACGACCAGGGAATCACGTTGCCAGTAAGCGACCTGACGATCATCTGTCACCCGACCCGGGCGTCCTGCCTGCAGCCTGGATCAACCGTGGAGATCCGGATCCGCTACCGCGCTCGGCTGCCGATCGTCCCGAGGTTCATGGGCCACAACCCGGCCACGATCGCGGTGTCAGCCCGGCACGTCGAGCCCTACGGAAGCTACCGCGAGGCCGCGCCATGACGGTCCACCGCAGCGTGAGGCGGCACGCACCCTGCCGTTGCTCCGAGAACGGGGTCATCACCGGGATGCTGGTGATCTTCGCGATCTGCCTGCTGCTCACGATCATCGCGGTCACCGACCTGTCCGCGGCGTACCTGCGCCGCCAGGCCGCGATGTCGCTCGCCGACGGAGCGTCGCTGGCCGCGACCGAGGCAGCCGCAGCGGGCTCGATCTACCACAACCCGGATGGCGGATTCGTGGCGATCAACCAGCGCGCGGCGTCCACGGCCGTCCGCGCCTACCTCAGCAGAACGGGCGCGTACGGCGACTACCCAGGCCTGCACTCACGCGTGCAGGTGGTCGGTCACCGGGTGCTCGTCTTCCTGACCATGCCCTACCGGCTGCCGATACCCGTCCCAGGAGTGCAACAGACCACGCTCGTGCACGCCACGAGTGCCGCCGAGCTCCCCATCTACCAGTAGTACCTCCACCGTGGACTTCGATGGCCAAGCAGACAAGGGGAATGTCCGGTGGGGCTTGGACACGCCGACCGGGTTTAGACTTCGTGCTCACCAACAAGAAGGCCAACAGCGACTCGACGTTTCGTCGTAGACGATGGCCAGCGAGCGAGAGGAGCCGTCATGAGCAGGACGGGCCACTACCGGC
>JALYLC010000440.1 GCA_030774435.1 Actinomycetota bacterium | reverse complement strand
CTTCGTGCCTCGCGACCTGTGAGGGTTCGAGCTCGTGCGTGACGAGGAAATCGCTTACGCGCGGGGTCAGACCCCCTGTGTTGTGCCTGGAGGGCAAATCGGCTCGCCGGCGGGGTCAGACCCCTGTGGGACGTCATCCGCGGCGGTGGTCCTAGCGGCCGCTACGCAGGTTCGAGCGTCTTGGGCGGGTATCCGCCAGGACCCTCACTCGGTTACTGGCTCGCCGGGTGCTCGGCTCGCCGCCGATCCACTAGCCTGCCCGCGATGAGTGAGCACCCCGTGGTCGACGTCACGATCATCGGCGCCGGGCCCGCGGGCCTGGCCGCGGCGTACTACGCCGGCCATCGCGAGGCCAGTTGCCGCATCATCGAGAGCCTCGAGCAGCTCGGCGGCCAGGTTGCCGCCGTGTACCCCGAAAAGCACATCTTCGACATCGCCGGCTACCCGAAGATCGGCGGCCAGGAATACGTCGACCGCATGGTCGAGCAGGGGTTGCAGTACGGCGCCGAGGCGCTCCTCGGCGAGGCCGTCGAGACGCTCGAGCGCGTGGACGGCGGCCGCGAGGAGCTGTGGTCCATCACGACGGACCGAGGCGGCCCCTACCTCACGCGCACCGTCATCATCACCGCCGGGCACGGCGCGTTCGAGCCGCGCACGCTGCCGATCGAGGGGCTGGAGGAGTGGCGCGGCCGCGGTCTGCACTATTTCGTCAAGCGCAAGGCCGACTTCGCCGGCAAGCGCTGCGTGATCGTCGGCGGCGGCGATTCGGCGCTCGACTGGACGATCAACCTGCAGGACACGGCCACCGGGCCGATCCGCGTGGTGCACCGGCGCGACCGCTTTCGCGGCCTCGAGTCGTCACAGACCGCGGTGCGGCAACTCGTCGAGGACGGCGCCGCGGTGCTGCACACGCCGTGCGAGGTGCGCGCGCTGCACGGCGGCGACGTCCTGGAGCGCGTCACCATCGAGGACACCACAAGCGGCGCGACCGTCGACGTCGACTGCGATGCGCTGATCCTGCAACTCGGCTTCGTCTCGCACCTCGGGCCGATCGAGAGCTGGGGCCTCGAGGTCGTCGGCAAGAAGCAGGTGCGGGTCGATCCGACGTCGTTCGAGACCGCACTGCCGAACGTGTTCGCGGCGGGCGACGTGGCCTACTACGAGGGCAAGATCACGCTCATCACGATCGGCCTCGGCGAGGCGGCGATCGCCGCCAATCAGTGCGTGGCGCGCGCCCGCGGCGTCAAGCTGCAGCCCGCGTACTCCACGGAGTAATCGCCCTCCTGAAACGGTCGGTGGTCCTCAGCCGATCTTGCGCGAGCTGACGAGCAGCGCCACGCTGCTGCCGCCGGCGAGCGTCGTGGACGGCCGGTGCCCTTGCCGGATCACGCGATTCTTGCGGCGCAGCTTCGAGGTCGCGTACTTGATCTTGCCGACCTTGCAGTGCCCGGCCAGCAGCAGGCGCTTGGAATCGACCAGCGTCCTGCCCACCAGGTTCGGGACGAGGCAGTGGGTCGGCCCGAGGGCACGCTCGGCCTGCCCGATCAGCGTCGTGAGTTCGACCTGCGCGGTCGCCCACGAGAATCCGAACGAGATGTGGGTCGGCGTCTCGGGCGTCAGCGTGCGCACGTACTGCGTCCAGATCGCCGCGCCGGTGCGGAAGCTCAGGGCGGTCGGGCGGTCCTGCAGCGTGATGGCACCCTGCGCGTTGTTGACGTCGCCGTCCCCGGCGCTCGGCGACGCGCGCGTGAAGAAGCTGAACGGCGCCGTCGGGGGCGGCTTCTGCGTGTATCCGGGCGGGTAGGAGGTGAAGCCCCCGGCCCACGGGAAGGACACGACCGGCGCGGTGCCGCCGAGCCGGTCCTCGTAGAAGACGTCGATCTGGTGGTGGCGCCCGTCGGTCGCCGACCAGGTATCGGTGACGAGCGCCTGCCTGCCGTCGCCCTGCTGGATGACCTGGCGATCGAGCCTGACGCCGGCGGACACGAAGGACGAGCAAGTCAGCGCCGTCGCCGGCACGGTGGCGGCGTCGGGGCTGCAGCGCAGCAGGTTCTCGGTCTCGCGGATCAGGACGTTGCCCGTGCTCGGGTCGGTGGCGACCGACGTCTGCGAGGCGAGCAATCCGAGCGCGTTGGCCGAGCCGCTGAAGAGCGTTGCGGCCGCGTAGGGCATGTACGCGTTGGCGTGGTCGACCAGCACTCCGGCGCGCCCCGACGTGACCGGGGCGATGAAGCCGGCGCACGGGAATGCCGAGGCCGAGAGGTGGAACGTCGTCGGGGCGATCGTCGAGGCTCCCGCCAGGCCGCAGTCCGAGACCGACTGCCAGATCGAGCGCCCGAGCAGCTGAGGAGCCCAGTAACGGAAGTCGTACGGGACGCCGTTGTTGGGGCCGCCGACGACGGCAGTGACGCGCGAGCGCTGGAACAGGATGCGCTTGCCCGCGAAGGCCGTCTGATTCGTGCCCGCGTTGCCGTGGGGCACCGCATGCAGGAAGCAGGTGCGCGCGGTCAGCCCGCTGACCGTGGCCAGGGACAGCGTCGTCGTCCAGACGCCGGCTGCGGTCGGTCGGACGTTGCCGTCCACGACAGGCGTTGCGGCGCCCTCACAGCGGAGGTCGAGGCGGCCGGTGCCGCCGTCCGACGTGCCGCTGACCGTGAGCGCAAGGCCCGCAGGCTCCACGAAGACCAGGACCGACGGGTCGGTCACGGGCTGGCTGATAGTCGTGGCGGTCACGGCGGCGCCGGCCGCGACCGGCGCGGCGAGCACCGCGGCGACCGCGAGGCTGAGGAGGGTACGCAGGCTGGTCACAGTCAGATGATCGCTGATGGTTCGGCCGCATCCGAGGTGCCTCACACGATCTGTACCGTTTCCAAACCCGGCGCTCACCCCGGGATGACCGATCAGACGTCGAGAGCCAGACGCTCACGGCAGATGGCGGCGATCCGCTCCTGCGCGGCTGCGAGGTCGTCCGCGTCCTTGACCGGGACGAAACGCGACTCCGCGCCGTCGCGGGGCACGTGGACGTAGCGCGACGCGTGCCACCAGGTGAGCTCGCCGACGAGGCGCTCGAGCTGGATCGCTTCCCGCTCGTCCACGGATTTGCGGGCCACGCTCCAGGTGTATGCGGCCGGCACCTCGAGCGCCGCGACGTCGATCCAGAGCGTGTTCGTATTGAAGAGAGGGAAGCGCTCGTGCGGGAACCCCTCGGGCACGCGGAAGGCCTCCGCGATCGCAAGCGAGCCGTCGGCACGGCGCACGGGCACCCCGCCGGCGTCGCCGGGGCGCTTGGAGACGAGCTCCGCGGTCACGGCACCGCCCAGCGAGCGGTGCAAGCCGACGAGCACGGGGTCGAGCGTCGCGCCCACGTTGTCGACGTTGCAGACGAAGAGCGAGCGCACGCCGGCCTGTCGATAGCGCTCGAAGGCGCCCGAGATCTGCAAGGCCTCCGAGAGGTCGCCGTGCCCCGGCGCGTACGGCGAGGGGGCGCCGTCATCGCCCAGGAACAGCGAGCCGTTGGCGTTCAGCCGCAGCGATACGAGCTGCGGCGCGAGCTTCACGCCCGTGCCCGCGACGGCCTCGGCGAGCGCGTCGTGCGTCGCGAAGCTCGTCATCAGCGTGACCTCGACGCCGAAGCGGGTGAGATCGGCCAGCTTGAGGTCGAGGAAGGTCAGGTCGCGACCGGACAGGACCGGAGCGAGCGCCTTGACCCGCGAGCCGAAGCGGGTCGCCATGCCACCGGCGAGCACGACGGCGGCGATCTCGCCTCGCTCGATGAGCTCGAGGCCGAACCGCGCAGCTCGCTCCCGCTCGGGCGTGCCGGGTGCGGGCAGCGGCTGCGCGACGTCGGCGTCCGGGATCTCGATGGGCTCGCTGATCCGGTGCAGTGCCTCGAGGTCGGGCGCGGCGGCGGCCATGCGCGCCCGCAACTCGTCGAACGGCACGCGATCGAAGCGGAAGCGCTCGAGCAACGCCGCGAGCTCCGGCCGGATCGGCGTGTCGCCGACGCGCATCACGGCCCCCCGTAGCGGCTGTCGCGCCAGGCCAGAGCGGCCCTCAGCCCGCGCGCGGCGACAATGCTGTCGAACTCGCGTTGCTCCGGCGTCTCGGCGGCGTTGAGGATCGCGGACAGGTCGAGATTTGCGTTCACGGCCTGGCGCAGGCCCATGGCCTCGTAGGCACGGTTGAGCGCGAGCTTGGTCAGGCGCAGGACGGGGAGCGGTGTCGGCGCGATCTTCGCGACGAGCTCGTCTACCGCGGCCTCGAGGCCGTCGGAGGGCGCGACACGGTTGACGAGGCCGAGGCGCTCGGCCTCCTGCGCGTCCACCCAGTCGCCCGTGAAGAGCAGCTCGTTGGTCTTCTTCTGGCCGAGCACGAACGGCATCAGCAGCGAGACCGGCCCCGATCCGTAGCGGATCTCGGGCTCGCCGAAGCGGGCATCTTGGGCCGCAACGATCATGTCGCAGGCCATCGCGAGCTCGCAGGCCCCAGCCAGGCACCAGCCGCGCACGGCGGCGATGGTGGGGCGCGGCAGCGACCACAGCTCCATTCCCAGCGAGACGTCGGTCGAGAGCAGGTCGTGCCAGCGATCGGCGCCGGCGATCTCGCTCCCGACCTCCTCGGAGATGTCGAACCCGGCCGAGAACGCACGGCCGGAGCCGGTCAGCACGACGACCTTGACGTCGTCGTCGGCCGCGGCGCGGCGGAAGCTCGCGCGCAGGCCGTTCACGAGCTCGCCGGAGAGCGCGTTGAGCTTGTCGGGGCGGTTCATTGTGATCCACAGCGCGGGTCCGCGGCGCTGCTCGAGTACGACCTCGCTCATGGCGCTCCCTTCACGACGACGAGGG
>JALYLC010000439.1 GCA_030774435.1 Actinomycetota bacterium | reverse complement strand
ACGATGCTGTGCGCGTACCTCTCCGTGGGCCTGCTGGTCGGGCTCGGCGCCAATGCCGTGCTCGGCTGGTGGTGGGCCGACCCGCTGTGCGCACTCGCGATCGCCGCGGTGGCCGTGCGTGAGGGCATGCTGAGCTGGCGCGGCCAGGCCGACGGCTGCTGCGCCGCCTGAGAACTGGTTTCAAAAGTCGCGTTCGTGGTCCTCCGAACGCCCCGCCACTTCTGAACCAGTTCTTACGCCGCGCGGGTCGAGACCGGCGCGGGTTCCGCCACCTGGCCGAGCGCCTGCCGGACGAGCCAGCGCAGCTGGTCGCCCGAGTACTTGCGCTTCTCGAGCACCGAGGCGTTGCGCTCCCTGAGCAGGCGCCGCTCGGCAACGGTCAGCTCGCGACCGGTCAGGACGACCACGGGAATCTGGCGCGTCTCCGCGCGCTCGAGCAGGCGGTCGAGCACGCCGAAGCCGTCGAGCTTCGGCATGGTGAGATCCATGACGAGCACGTCCGGGGCGCGCACGGCGATCATCGCGAGGGCCTCGAGCCCGTCGGCTGCCTCGCGCAGCTCGCCGCCGTCGCGGGCGAGCGTCTCGACGACCAGCCGGCGCAGCGCCAGGTCGTCGTCGACCACGAGCACCGAGGAGCGCTCGGCCGAGAGCTGCCGGGCGACGGCCTCGCGCAGCTGATCGCCCGTGAACGGCTTGGCCACGAAATCGATCGCGCCGAGCGTCGCGGCGGTGCTGCGGCCCTTCTCGCCCGTGCAGACGATCACGGGCACGTGCGAGGTGAGCGGGTTGGCCTTGAGCTGCACCAGCACCTGCCAGCCGTCGAGCGCTCCGGGCAGGTAGATGTCGAGGCAGACGACGGCCGGCGGCCGCGCCAGGGCTCGCTCGAGCCCCGACTCGCCGGTTGGGGCCAGCTCGACCTCCAGGCCGTCCAGCGCGAGGCACTCGGCGAGCAGCGTGGCCAGCGCCGGATCGTCCTCGATCACGAGCACGCGCGCGCGGTTGTCGGCGGCGCTGGCGCGCCAGGCGCTCGGCAGCTCGAACCAGAACGTGCTGCCGACGCCCTCGGTGCTCTCGAAGCCGATGCGGCCGCCATGTGCTGTCACGATCTCGTGGCAGAGCGCGAGCCCGAGGCCCGTGCCGCCGATCTCGCGGGTGTCGGAGGAGTCGACGCGGAAGAAGCGCGTGAAGACCTGTGCCTGCTGCTCTGCCGGAATGCCGACGCCGGAGTCGCTGACCGTGACGCGAGCGAAGCCCTCGCGGGGAATGGCCGTGATCGTCACGGCCCCGCCGGCGGGCGAGTACTTGATGGCGTTGGAGAGCAGGTTGGCGATGACCTGGCCGATGCGGTTGCGGTCGCCCACCATCGCGAGCGGCTCTTCCGGCGTCTCGAACGCGAGCCGGTGGTTCGTGGCCTGCGCGGCGAAGATCTCGACCTCGTGCTCGAGCAGCGCTGCCAGCTCGAACGATTCGAGTGCGAGCGTGAAGCGCCCCGCCTCGATCTTCTGGACGTCGAGGAAGTCGTCGACGAGGGCCGTGAGCCGCTGCGCCTCGCTGTGGATCGTCTGCAGGTAGCGGCGGCCGGTGTCGTCGTCGAGGTCGTGGTGCATGAGCAGTTCCGCGAAGCCCAGCACGCCCGTGAGTGGCGTGCGCAGCTCGTGCGAGACAGTGGCGACGAGCTCGGACTTGAGCCGCGCGGCATCGCGCTCCGCGGTGATCTCCCGCACCACGATGATGCGGCCGATCAGCTCGCCGGCCGAGTCATGGACGGGGCCTGTGTGGCGCTCGAACGCGCGCCGCACGTCGGCGAGCTCGAAGTCGTCGCGCGTCGCGCAGTCGGGATCGGCGCCGATCGTCTCCATCGTGGCCAGGTAGGCGGCCGGGTCGGTCAGGCGATCGGCGATCGCAGAGCCCTCCTGCAGCGTCGCGTACTTGGGGATCCCGAAGATCTCCGTCGTGAGGTGCTCGATCACGGAGTTGGCCAGCAGTGTGCGGCCATCGAGGTCGACCAGGCGGATGCCATCGACGCTCGCGTCGAGCAGCGCGCGGTTGATGTCGACCAGGCGCTCAAGGGTGACCTGGTGCGCTTCCATCGTGACCTGGTGGGCCTCCATCGTGACCTGGTGCGCCTTGAGACCGTCGGATTGCAGCTCGAGCGCGGTGTTCTGGCGCTTGAGGCTGGCGTTGCGTCCGGTCTCGGGCTCGCGCACGGAGACCTCGTACGTGGTGCGCTCGCTCGCCATCCGGCGCAGGGGCGTCAGGATCGTGCGGGCGAGGTACAGGGCGAA
>JALYLC010000438.1 GCA_030774435.1 Actinomycetota bacterium | reverse complement strand
CGTCCTGCTCGCGGGTGCGTCCTCGGCCGGCTCCGCCGCGGCCTGATCGGCCACGGCCTGCTTGCCGCGGCGGCGCCGCGCGGCCGGGAGGTCGTCCCAGTCGGTCGCTAGCGGCGCTTCCGCATCGGTCGCGGGAGCCTCGTCGGCCTGCGCGGCCTCGGCCTTCCTCTCGCGGTGGCGGCGGCGCGCTGTCGAGAGCTCGTCCCAATCGGCGGGCCCGACCCCTTGCCTCCCGGTCGCAGGAGCGCTCCCGGCCCGCTCGGCAGGCGCCTGCTTTTCGCGGCGGCGCGGTACCGCCGAGAGGTCGTCCCAGTCTTCCACGGCAATGCTCATGCAACGGCTCCTAGACGCATGTCACCTTCATATGCGGCCATGACACATGCGGTATCGCTCGCGTGAGGGGTTGCCGCCATCGCATTCCCCCGGCTGCTGCCGGGAGTGAGAGCCGTATGCTGGTCGCCGTGCCCGATTCGGTCGACGTGCCGGCGCTGATCCGCGCCCGGCTTCCCGAGTTCTCGCCGAACGATCGGCGCATCGCGGCATGGCTGCTCGAGCACGAGGCGGAGGCGCCGTTCCAGACCGCAGAGTCGCTGGCGCGGGGCGCTGGCGTCTCCAAGGCCGCCGTCGTGCGGTTCGGCTCGCGCCTCGGTTTCGGCGGCTATGCGGGGCTCAGCGAGGCGATGGCCGGCGCCGCGTCACAGCGGCTCGCGCGCCAGGGGGGAGGCGGGCGCGCGGCGCCCCACGGTCACCTGCTGGATCGCTGGCTGTCGGCGTGCCTCGGAGATCTCGAGGCCACCCGTAACGCGATCTCCGACGACCTGCTCGACGCCGTCGCGACGCTGCTGCTCGCAGGCGAAGGACGCACCTATGTCTTCGGTCAGCGCAAGTCGGCGAGCCTGGCGGAGTACGCCTTCTTCCTGCTCAGCCCTCTCGTGCCGAACGTGCAGCTGATCGCCTCGGGCACGGCCTCGCTGGCGGATCTGCTACTCGACGTCCACGCGCGCGACCGCCTGCTGGTGATGACGTTCCGCCCGTACGCCCGCATGGCGGGTGAGGTCATCGAGTTCTTCCGCCAGGCCGGCGGCAAGATCGTCCTGATCAGCGACGACTCGCTCGGGCCGAGCGCGCGCCTCGCCGATCTCCTGCTGGTGTGCGCGCCCGACAGCCCCGGGCCGTTCGCGAGCGCCGTGGGCGGCCTGTTCGTGGTCGAGGCCGTGGCCGCAGCGGTGGCCGAGCGCGTTTCGGACGAGGGCAGGCAGGCAGCCGCGCGTGCCCTCTGGGGTCGCTTCGGGACCTACTGAAGCTGGAAGGACGTCTCGTGCAGCTCGAGGCTGCGGCGTCCCGCACCCACGATCATGACCTCGACCTCGACCGTCTCGTCGCCGGTGATCGCGGAGGCGCCGCGGGCCGTGAGCAGGTCTTCGAGGAGCGCGGCCTCCCGGGCCGCGGCCGCAGCGCGACGCAGCGCCGCGCGATAGCCGATGGCGAGGTCTGCGTCGTTGCGATCGTTCACGCTGTTTGCAGCCATGGTCGCTCCTCGTACCATTTGATTCGGCTTGCGGGCCCCCAATGTACCAAGCGGATCGCCACTTCCCAAGCCCCCTCCTGACAAACGTCCCGGAATCTGCACCATCCACTACGGTGACCCGCATGGAGGAGGCACTCGCAGCGATCGACGATTGGGTCGCGGCCGGCCTGGTGCCAGGGGTCGCGGCGGTCGTCGTCGACGCCGGCGGTGTGCTGGCTGAGCGCTCTGCCGGCGAGCGCGAGCGCGGCGGGCACAGGCCGATCCGCCCCGACACCCTGTTCGCGCTAGCCTCGCTGACCAAGCCTCTCGTAGGCGCGGCGTGCATGGTGGCGGTCGAGGAGGGACTGCTCGATCTGGACGCCGAGGTGCGCGACGGCTTCGCGCTGCGGCACCTGCTCTCGCACTGCGCCGGCCTGCCCGAGGCGGGCCTGCGCTGGGAGGAGCCGCCGGGCTATCCGCCTGGGACGCAGCGCTGGTACTCGAACGCCGGCTACGTCC
>JALYLC010000437.1 GCA_030774435.1 Actinomycetota bacterium | reverse complement strand
CTGCCAGACGGAGCGCGCGAAGCGGAGCACCGCGCGCGCCGCGAGTGCGAGTGCGAGCAGGTCGAGCGAGAGCCGCACGGGGTGGGGCGCCGAGGAGCGAGCGAGCAGGGCCATGACGGTCGCCGCGGCGAGCAGAGCGCCGAGCGCCCGCAGCGCGGCCGGCAGGAGCGCCGCCGGGTGGGGTCGGGAGGCCAGCAGCAGGCGCTCGCCGGGCTCGAGTTTCATGCGCGCGCGCGACATCGAGACAACGGCTTCGCCGTCCGGCCCGTCCGTCCTGCCGTCCTGGCATCATACGAACACGTGTTCGATCAAACAGCCGCTGCTAGGCTGATCGAGCTTTGAGGTTGCAATGACCGCAAACCCCCTTCTCAACGACGAAATCGTCATTCACGGAGCGCGTGAGCACAATCTCCGCAACGTGACCGTGCGCCTGCCGCGCGGGCGGTTCGTCTGCATCACGGGGCTCTCGGGATCGGGCAAGTCGTCGCTTGCCTTCGACACGCTCTACGCCGAGGGGCAGCGGCGCTACGTCGAGTCGCTCTCGGCCTACGCGCGCCAGTTCCTGGGGCAGATGGACAAGCCCGACGTCGATTCCATCGAGGGGCTGTCGCCGGCGATCTCGATCGATCAGAAGACGACGTCGCGCAACCCGCGCTCCACGGTCGGCACGGTCACCGAGGTGCACGACTACCTGCGCCTCCTGTTTGCGCGCATCGGGCGCCCGCACTGCCCGATCTGCGGCCGGCCGATCGCCGGGCAGTCCGCCGAGCAGATCGTCGACCAGGTGCTCGCGCTGCCCGAGGGCACGCGCTTCACGGTCGACGCGCCGCTCGTGCGCGGCCGCAAGGGCGAGCACCGCGACGTGCTCGAGAGCCTGCGCGGCGAGGGCTTCACGCGCGTGCGCGTCGACGGCGAGACCTACCTGCTCGACGACGTGCCCGCGCTCGACAAGAAGTTCAAGCACGACGTCTCGGCGGTCGTCGACCGTCTCGTCATCAAGGACGATCTGCGCCCGCGGCTGAACGACTCGATCGAGACGGCGCTGCGCATCGGCGACGGTCTCGTCGAGGTGCGCGAGGTCGACGGCCCGGTGCACACCTACTCCGAGAAGTTCGCGTGTCCCGAGCACGGCGTCTCGCTGGCGGAGCTGGCGCCGCGCACGTTCTCGTTCAACTCGCCGCACGGCGCCTGCCCGGCTTGCACGGGGCTCGGGGCGACGCTCGAGGTCGACCCCGAGCTGGTCGTGCCCGATCCGGTGCTGTCGATCCGCGAGGGCGCGCTGGCGCCCTGGAACGTGGCGGGCTCGAGCTTCTTCGAGCAGGTGCTGGAGGCCATCGCGGACCGCTGGGAAGTGCCACTCGACCGGCCCTGGGGCGAGCTCTCGCGCGAGCACCAGGACCTGTACCTGAACGGCACGGGCAGCGAGCGTGTGTACGTGACCTACAAGAACCGCTACGGGCGCAAGCGCTCGTACATGACCGCCTTCGAGGGCGTCGTCGCGAATCTCCAGCGGCGCTACCGCGAGACCCAGTCGCAGCTGCAGAAGGAGCGCATCGAGACGTTCATGTCGATGCGCCCGTGCTCGGCCTGCGGCGGGGCGCGCCTGCGCCCGGAGGCGCTGGCCGTGACCGTCGGCGGGCACAACATCGACTACATCTCCCGGCGCGCCGTGCACGAGGCGCTGGCGTACTTCCGCGAGCTCGAGCTGACCGACACGGAGCGCCTGATCGCCGAGCGCGTGATCCGCGAGATCCGGGAGCGCCTGACGTTCCTGGACGACGTGGGTGTCGGGTACCTCTCGCTCGACCGTGCGGCGCGCACGCTCTCGGGGGGCGAGGCGCAGCGCATCCGCCTCGCGACCCAGATCGGCGCGAGCCTGGTGGGCGTGCTCTACATCCTCGACGAGCCGTCGATCGGCCTGCACCAGCGAGACAACGCGCGCCTGATCGCGACGCTCGAGCGCCTGCGCGACATCGGCAACACGGTGATCGTCGTCGAGCACGACGAGGAGACCATGCGGGCCGCCGACTGGGTCGTCGACATGGGCCCGGGCGCGGGCATCCACGGAGGGCGCGTCGTCGCCGAGGGCACGGCCGAGGACGTCGCCGGCACCCCCGGGTCGCTCACGGGCCAGTACCTCAGCGGCAGGCGCGCGATCCCGGTGCCGGCGCGGCGAGACGGCGAGACGACCTGGCTCAAGGTCTCGGGCGTGACGGCCAACAACCTGCAGGACATCGACGTCGAGATCCCGATCGGGCGCTTCGTCTCGGTCACGGGCGTGTCGGGCTCGGGCAAGTCGACGCTCGTCAACGACGTGGTCTATCGGGCGCTCGCCAACCGCCTGCTGCGCGCGCGGCTCAAGCCCGGCGCGCACCGCGCGATCGAGGGACTGGAGCAGTTCGACAAGGTGATCGAGATCGACCAGTCTCCGATTGGTCGCACCCCGCGCTCGAACCCTGCGACGTACACCGATCTCTTCTCGCGCGTGCGCGAGCTGTACTCGCTGACGCCCGAGGCGCGCACCCGTGGCTACACCCCGGGGCGCTTCTCGTTCAACGTCAAGGGCGGGCGCTGCGAGGCCTGCTCGGGCGACGGGATGATCCGCATCGAGATGCACTTCCTGCCCGACGTGTACGTGCCCTGCGAGGTCTGCGGCGGCAAGCGCTACAACCGCGAGACGCTCGACATCCGCTACAAGGGCGCCTCGATCGCCGATGTGCTCGCGATGTCGGTGGAGGAGGCGCTCGAGTTCTTCGGCAAGGAGCCCAAGCTGCGCCGGCGCCTGCAGACCCTGCACGACGTGGGGCTCGACTACGTGAAGCTCGGCCAGCCGGCGACCACGCTCTCGGGCGGTGAGGCGCAGCGCGTCAAGCTGGCCGCCGAGCTCTCCAAGGTCGCCACCGGCCGCACGCTCTACATCCTCGACGAGCCCACGACCGGCCTCCACATCCACGATGTGGCGAAGCTGCTCGAGGTGCTTCAGCGCCTCGCCGACGCGGGCAACACGGTGCTCGTGATCGAGCACAACCTCGACGTGATCAAGCAGTCGGACTGGGTCATCGACCTCGGCCCAGAGGGCGGCGATGCCGGCGGGCGCGTGATCGCGACGGGCACGCCCGAGCAGGTGGCCGAGGTCGAGGAGTCGTACACGGGGCAGTTCCTGCGCGGCGTTTTGCCTGCACCTGCCGCTGTTGCGGTCTGACCACCGCAGAGACCCGGTAACAGATTGAGGTGCTGGTGCCTCGGTGCAGCCGTCCGCGCGCCGTCCGAGAGGGCCTAGGTCACCGCCTCGGCCTGCTGCCCGACGTCCGAGCCTCCCGCTGCTCGGGCGAGCCACGGCTTCGCCTCGAGCCGCTCGAAGGTCTCGCGTGCTTCGGCGAGCAGCGGCTGGGCCTCCTCGCCGCGGTCCTGTGTCAAGAGCCA
>JALYLC010000436.1 GCA_030774435.1 Actinomycetota bacterium | reverse complement strand
ACGCAATTGCACAACTGCAGCGCACGGCAGGCAACCGTGCCCTCGCCGCGCGTGCCGCCACCGCCGCGCCGCGCACCCGCCTGGCGAGCGCGGTGATCCAGCGCGACGCCGCTGCACAGGCGCTCGTGATCGCAGCACTGACGAAGCCCGCCGCGGGGGCCGACGGCGGAGCAGGCAAGGACGGAGGCGCAGGAGACGCCGGTTACCAGGAGGCATTCCGCGTCCTCAACGGCCTGGCCATGTACGACATGCTGAGCACGCTCACGGCGCTGCGCCGCTCAGGCCAGTTCGAGCTTCTCAGAGCGAAACTCGATTCGGCCCGCGGCGTCTTCGTCGATCGCCTGCGCGTGGCGTTCGACGCAGTCGTCCTGAAGGGCGGCATCGAGACCGACGACTTCCTGCTCAGGCACGGCGCCGTGCTCCTGTTGCTTCCCATCGATCAGCGCGAGAACATCATCAAGTACCTCGACCCGAGCTGGTTCGACGAGCTCAAGTTCAACGAGGACACGAGCGCCGCCATCGCCGCGATCAAGGCGACGCCGGCCTTCGGCAAGCTCGACAAGGCGGGCAAGGACCTCACCGACGAGATCCTCGCCGAAGTTGCGAAGCGCACCGATCCCGACGCAGTCACCTACTACCTCTTCAAGCTGAAGCAACTCTTCGACACCCCCGAGGAGGACCCGAACAAGATCTCGGCCGAGATGACAATCGAGACGGGGGCTGCCGTGATCCAGGAGACGAAGCGGAGGGCGACGCCGGCGGCCGCGAAGAACGTGGGGCTCGAGGAGCGGGCGTCCGGCAGCAAGAAGCGCCACTGGACGGCCAAGCCGGGGAAGTTCGGCGGCGGCTTCTACTACGTCGACGCGAGCGACCCGACGAACATCGTCGTCAAGGCCAACGTCTTCCTGCGGCCCGCCGGGACGGGTACCGCCGCCGACGTCGCCGCCGTGAAGAAGATGGAGGACGGCATCGAGAAGTCCGCGTCGACCACGGGGTACCTCGTCGACATCGTCTTCGTGAACTCGGCCGCGAACGACGCCCTGGGCAATCCGCCCTTCACCGTGGATGTCGATCCCAGCCAGTGGGAAGTAGCGACGAACTGGGCAGGCGGCGGGCCTCAGGGCTACGCTCATGAACTGCACCACCTGATGGCCTTCGAGCTCGATCGCTACGACTACATCGAATCGCACTCGACGAACGAGCAGATGCTCGTCCCGACCCGGCTGTACTGGTTCCGCCAGGAACTGGACAAGCCACCCAACTACAACGACCCGACGTCGATCATGAACAACGCGGCGCATCCGAACGACGACGACGTCTGCCGCGTCGCCGGCCTGGATCCCGCCGTGTACGTCCCACTGCGGCAGAAGGCGAGGGCGGCGAAGGCGAAGGGCAAGGCCAAGGCCAAGGCCAAGCCGTGAGGCCCCGCCGGCCTGCCCACATGAGCGACACGCCCCACCAGACCGAGAATCCGCCCAGGGTCCCGCCGCCCGACCCGCCGCCTGGGAAGCGCCTGCCGCGAGGACCCGTCGAGCCTCCAGCCGAACCAGAGCACGGTGCCGGGACCGGGACTGAGGATGCGCCGCCGCGCGACGACGAGGGGCAGGACTGAGCGACGCCGCTCGATCAGGACGGAGCGGGCGAGCCGGGTGCGACCGTCACCGCATCGCCCATGCGGACGCGGCCCGGCGTCGACACGTCGCCGGCGACGCCGAACGGCAGCGGCTCGGTGGTCTCGATGTCTCCCCGGTAGGTCGCCAGCACGCCGAGGGTGTCGAAGTCGCGCTCGGCCGTCTCCGGATCGTGGGTCGTGACCACGCAGCGGCCGACGTTGCCGAGCGGGCGCACCACCGCACCCCCGATCTGCAGATCGCGGCCGATCCAGGCGTCCTCCGCGTACGGCTCGACGCCGTCGACCTCGAAGAGCATGCGGAAGCGCCTGGCATCGAGTGCCTGCGTGCCTCCGGTCCGCGCCAGGTCGGCGATCGACGCCGAGGAGATGATGCTCACGCCCGCTTCGGGCCCGCGATCGTTCGCCGCGCCGATCTCGTCGGACATCGCGAGCCGCAAGTCGAGGCCCGACCACGCCGAGAGCGCTCCGCTCCACGGCCCGACGACGAGGCGACCCGCCGCGGGCCGGCCGAAGAAGATCGTCTCGATGGGACCGCCGAGCTCGATGGCGCCCGAGACGATGTCTCCCTCCGGGAATTCGAGCGCGAGCCTCCCCGCCGCGAGGTCGAGCCGGCTCGCGACCAGCGAGAGGCGCATCGACGTCTTCCCGTTGACCAGGCGGCCCGACGCGTCGACGAGATGCAGCCTGCGGTTCTCGGCGACGCCATTCGGCCCGACATCCACCGCTTCGACCTGCTGCACCGCGAGCCCCTTGACTGCCGCGATGGAGATCCGCGAGACGCGCGCATCGCGGGCGAGGGCCTCCACGCGCCCATCCTAGCGACGGGCGGGTCCGAGCCGATTTAGACGTTGTGACTGAATGACCGTGGGGTCTGGAGCGGCTGGATCGGACTGCAGTCGATTGCCAGGGCGCCAAGATGCGAGCGTGGGTTTGAGGCGTGGTGGGGTGCGCCCCGGCAATTGACTTCCGTCCGACCCGGGCGCTCGCTCGCTGCGCGAGGCGGGCCCGGGGCGTCGCAGGCACGCCGGCCGGCTCTTGAAACACACACGCTCACTCAGCCAGAACGTCTTCGGCGGAATGTGCGACGATCGCCCGCGCCGATGATCCACGACCCTGAGCGCGAGACCCTCGAGCGCGGGCAGCTGCGAGAGCTCCAGCTCGAGCGCCTGAGCGCGCTGGCCGGCTACGTGTACGAGCGCGTCGGCATGTATCGCGAGCGCTTCGACGAGGCGGGCGTCCGCCCCGACGAGATCCGCTCGCTGGATGACCTGCGGCGGCTGCCGTTCACGCACAAGGGCGACCTGCGCGATCACTATCCGTTCGGCCTCTTCGCCGTCCCGCGGCACGAGGTCGTCCGCATCCACGGGTCGTCGGGGACGACGGGCAAGCCGACGGTCGTCGGCTACACGCGGGCCGACCTCGACCTCTTCGCCGAGCTCAACGCCCGCAGCCTCGCGATGCTGGGCGCCGAGCCGGGAATGACGCTCCACAACGCGTTCGGCTACGGGCTCTTCACGGGCGGCCTCGGGTTCCAC
>JALYLC010000435.1 GCA_030774435.1 Actinomycetota bacterium | reverse complement strand
TCGAAGAGCTCGAAGTTCTCCCTGATCCGCGCCGGCGTCACGGACTTGGGGATCACGACATTACTGCGCTCGATGTGCCAGCGCAGCACGACCTGAGCCGCCGATCTCCCGAGCCGCTCCGCGATCGCCACCACTGCGGGATCGTCCAGAACCGCCCCCTGCACGATCGGGGACCACGCCTCGGTGGCGATTCCGCGCTCCCTGTCGTAGGCGTCCACCTCGCGGTTCTGCAGGTAGGGATGGAGCTCGATCTGGTTCACGGCAGGCACGACGTCGCTCTCGTGGGCCAGCAGCTCGAGATGGGCGACCTCGAAGTTCGAGACGCCGATCGAACGCGCCCGGCCGTCGCGCCGGAACTCCTCGAGCGTCCTCCAGGTCGCCACGAAGTCGCCGCTCGGCACGGGCCAGTGGACCAGGAAGAGGTCGACGTAGTCGAACCCGAGCTGGGCGAGCGTGCCCTCGAAGGCCCGGCGGGCATCGTCGGGGCGGTGCGAGCGGTTGTCGAGCTTGCTCGTGACGAACACCTCGGAGCGGTCGAGACCGGAGGCGCGCACGCCGTCGCCGACTCCCCGCTCGTTGCGGTAGCCCTCGGCCGTGTCGATGTGCCGGTAGCCGATCTCCAGCGCCGCTGCGACCGTCCCTGCGGTCTCGCCGGGCGAGATCTGGAACACGCCGAACCCGAGCTGCGGGATCTCGCGACCGTCGTTGAGCTCGATCATGGGGACGCTGTTCACTCGCTCGACTCCTCCGTCGACACAACCGCCCCGGGCTCGCCCCGAGTCGGTACGCTCGTCGGTGCAGATAATGAACAAATGTGCGAGGAGGGGCCGCCACCACCCGACCATCCTCGCCGAGAGCAGGAGTCTCGATGCCGGTCAAGGTGACGATCATCGGTGGCGGGAGCAGCATGTTCGTCCCGTTGCTGCTCCGCCGTTTCCTTGCAGCCCCGTGCATGCTCGGGGGCACGGTCGTGCTGATGGACGTGGACGCGCAGCGGCTCGAGGTCATGGCCTCTCTCGCCCGTGCGCTCGTGGCGAGCGAAGGCGCCGACCTCGCGATCGAGAGCACGCTCGACCAACGCGAATCGCTGGCCGGTGCCGACTTCGTGATCGTCGCGATCGCCGTCGGCGGCATGCCCGCGTGGGAGAACGACATCGAGATCCCGGGGCGCTACGGCGTCTTCATGCACATCGCGGACTCGATCGGACCAGGCGGCATGCTGCGCGCGTTCCGCAACCTGCCGGTGATCGAGTCGATCTGCAGCGACCTCGCCGAGGTCTCGCCCGGGGCCTGGGTCTTCAACTACACCAACCCCGCGAGCGCGGTCGCCGCCGTGCTTCGCGACGCCCCCGCGGTGCGCTCCGCCTCGCTCTGCTCCTGCACCGGCGCGCCCAGCGACCCCGCCTGGCTGGCTGAGCTCGCCGGCGTCCAGCCGGAGGAGATCCTCACGCCGGTGCCCGTCGGCGGCCTCAACCACTGCGCAGGCATCAGCGAGTTGCGCTTGCGCGACGGGCGCGACGCGATGCCGCTCGTGCGTGCGCGCGCCGAGGAGCCGGTCGTGCGCTGGGTGATCGACACGTTCGGGATGATCCCGTACTGCTGGGCGCACTGGGTCGAGTTCTTCCCGCAGCTCCAGCGTCTCGAAGAGCCCTACAACGGTCGCGCCCAGGGGCTGGCGATGAGCTTCGGGCGGCGCATCTACGTGATGGACAACGAGCGCGGCCGGGCCAAGGTCTGGAACGACCTGGCCGAGCGCTGGAGCCTGCCGGAGCACGCCGCCGAGGTCAGCCTGGCCAACCTCCCGAGCGGTCCCGAGGACGCCGGCATCGAGGTCGTCGACGTCATCCAGGCCCTGGTCGAGAGCCGGGGCGAGCGCTACATCGTCAACGTGCGCAACGGGGGCGCCATCCCGAACCTGCCGGCCGACGCGATCGTCGAGGTGCAGGCCGTCGTCGACGGCTACGGCATCCACCCGGTCGCGACTGGGCCGCTGCGCGACTCGCTCGCGGCGCACCTGCGCGTGCACTCCACGACGCAGGAGCTGACCGTGCGCGCAGCACTGAGCGGCGATCGGCAGATCGCACTCGAGGCGTTCCTGCTCGACCCGCTGCTCGCCGCCACCCTGACTGCGGAGGAGACGGCGAGGCTGCTCGACGAGATGCTCGAGGCCAACGCCGCGCACCTCCCCCGCTTCGCGTGAGCACGCCTGGCATTGCCAGCTGCGGGAGGGGTGTGTATCCTCACCCTCCATCTTGGTTCAAGACGTGAACGATTGTGCGAGGCGTCGGGCCGAGGCGCCTTCTTGAGCGCGCCGAGCGTCGCCGCCGCCCTGGCCGAGCGCCTGGGCCCGAGACGGGATGAGCAGCGCTTCCGCTTCTCGAGCGTCGGGTGGCTCGTGCCGTCGCTCGTGCTGATCGGCGTGCTCTTCCTGTTCCCCGTCGCCTACGCCGTCTACCTCGGGTTCACGAACCTGCAGCTGCTCGGCCCGCACGCACAGAGCTACTGGTTCACCGGCTTCGACAACATCGACCGCATGATCCACGACACGGTCTTCTGGCGATCGGTCCGTCTCACGCTGATCTTCGTCGTGCTGTCGGGAATCGTCGCCCAGACGCTGCTCGGGATGATGCTCGCGCTCACGATGCGCGCGGCCTGGGCGCCGTTGCGGCTCGGCGTCGGCGCGCTCGTGATCCTGGCCTGGGTGCTGCCGGAGATCAGCGTGGCCTTCATCTGGTACGCGTTCGCGCAGGCGGACGGGACGCTCACGCTGCTGACCCGCGACAGCAGCGCGAACTACCTGGCGTCGAACGCCTTGCTGATCGTGTGCATCGCCAACGCCTGGCGGGGCACGGCGTTCTCGATGCTCGTCTTCACCGCAGGCCTGCGGGGCGTCTCCGCCGAGGTGGACGAGGCGGCGCAACTCGAGGGAGCCGCGTACTGGCGCCGGCTCTTCTCGGTCGTGCTCCCGATCATGCGTCCCACGATCATGACCAACCTCCTGCTGATCACGCTCGGCACGCTCTCGGACTTCACGCTGATCTTCGCGATGACGCAGGGCGGGCCCG
The DNA here is from genome assembly GCA_030774435.1 of Actinomycetota bacterium. GTDB lineage: Bacteria > Actinomycetota > Thermoleophilia > Gaiellales > JALYLC01 > JALYLC01. The sequence continues at coordinate 19,115 of JALYLC010000435.1, read as the reverse complement.
GCAACGACACCTCGATCCTCCCGGTCTACATGTACATCGAGGCTTTCCAGTTCAACGAGCTCGGCTACGGCACCGCCATCGCCCTGGCGCTGATCCTGCTGGCCGCCCTGTTCTCGGCCCTCTACGTGCGGCAGCTCCGCGGCGAGCTGTCGCGGCCGCGCGCGTGAGCACCGCCGCCTCCCCGCGCGACGTCGTCGCCGAGCTTCGCGCGCGCGCACGCGCGGGTGAGATCGAGCAGATCCGCCACCCGCGCGTGACGATCGGCGGGCTCTCGTCGAATGCGCTGCTCGCCCTGCTCGGCGCTGCGTTCTTCCTGCCGCTGATCTGGGTGCTGTTCGCGTCGCTCGACGCGAATGCCGGCGCCGGCGTACGCATCCCCGACCTCTCGCTCGTCCACTACCGCGCGATGGGGCACGAGAGCCGGCTGCGGCCGCTCTACAACAGCTTCTATCTGGCGGGCATCTCGACGCTGATCTCGACGCTGACCGGCCTCTTCGCCGGCTATGCGCTCTCGCGCAGGCACATCCCGTTCAAGCGGACGCTGATGCTGATCGTGCTGTTCATGAGCGGGCTGCCCGTCACGATGCTGCTCGTCCCGACCTACCAGATGTTCGTCCGGCTCAACTGGATCGACTCGCTCTGGTGGACGTCGATGTTCATCGCCGCCTCGTCGCTGCCGTTCACGATCTGGCTGCTCAAGAACTTCATCGACCAGGTGCCGCGCGAGCTCGAGGAGGCCGCCGCGATCGAGGGCACGCGCAACTTCGAGATCGTCGTGCGCGTCGTCGTGCCGCTCGCGCTGCCGGGCATCCTCGTGACCTCCCTCGTCGCGTTCATCAACGCCTGGGGCGCGTTCGTGATCCCGCTGGTGCTGAACTCGAACCCGAACGACACGCCCGGCTCGATCGCGATCTACCAGTTCCTGACCGAGAACGGGCAGATCCACTTCGGCGACCTGGCGGCGTACTCGATCCTGTTCGCGGTGCCGGTCGTCGTGCTCTACCTGATCGCCTCACGGCGCATCTCGGGGGCGTTCACGTTCGCAGGCGGAATCAAGCAATGACCCTTGGGCGGCGGCATGGCTGAGATCAAGTTCGACGGCATCTACAAGCTCTTCGGGCCGGTCGTGGCCGTCGAGGATCTGTCGCTCGACATCCGCGACGGCGAGTTCCTCGTGCTCGTCGGCCCGTCCGGCTGCGGCAAGACGACGTCGCTGCGCATGCTCGCCGGCTTCGAGCGACCGACCTACGGCACCGTCTCGATCAGCGGCCAGCCGCAGAACAAGGTGCCACCGCAGCAGCGCGACCTCGCGATGGTCTTCCAGAGCTACGCGCTCTACCCGCACATGACCGTCTACAAGAACCTCGCGTTCGGCATGAAGGTGCGCCGCGAGCCTCGCGCGCGCATCCGGCCACAGGTCGAGGAGGTCGCCGCACTGCTCGGGATCGAGGGCCTGCTCGGGCGGCGCCCCTCCGAGCTCTCGGGCGGCCAGCGCCAGCGGGTCGCGCTCGGCCGCGCTCTCCTGCGGCAACCGCGCGCCTTCCTCATGGACGAGCCGCTCTCGAATCTCGACGCGGCCCTGCGCGTGCAGATGCGCGTCGAACTCAAGCGCCTGCACGAGCGCTTCGGCATCACGACGGTGTACGTCACGCACGACCAGGTCGAGGCCATGACCATGGGCGACCGCATCGCGATCATGAACGACGGTCGCCTGCAGCAGGCCGACACGCCCGAGGCGATCTACGAGCGCCCCGCCAACCTCTTCGTTGCGGGCTTCGTCGGCTCGCCCAAGATGAACCTCCTGGCGGGCGAGGTCACGAGTGCAGACGGCCGCCCGGCGCTGAGCTTCCTGCAGACGACCGCCGCGCTCGATGGCGAGCTCGCCGGCGCCGTCGGAGGGCTGTCGTCGCGCGCGGTCGTCGTCGGCATCCGGCCGGAGGACCTGCGGCTCGCAAGCGACGCCCCGTCGAGCTACGCCACGCGCCTCCAGGGCATCGTCGACGTCGTGGAGCCGCTCGGATCCGAGACCTACGTCGTCCTCACGATCGCCGGGCAGACGCTCACGGCGCGCTTCCCGCCGCGGGTCACGGTCGGCTCCGGCGACACCGTGGAGGTGGCCCTCACGCCTTCGCACCTGCACGTCTTCGACGCCCAGAGCGGCGAGAACGTCCAGGCCGGCGCCCGGGCCGAGAGGCCGATCGCGGTCGCCGCCGAGGGAGGCTGAGCGTCACGCCCCCGGACGTTGACACGCCGGGGGGCGCAGCGTACAGTCAACAATCGTCACGTCGATGAACAATTGTTCAGAGCGGCAAACGTCAAGTGGAGGGAGTCCGGTCGATGAGACGAGCCAAGCTCCGTGCGGCCGTCATCTGCGCCATCGTGATCGCGGCTACGGCGACGGTCATGATCTCGAGCGCGGGTACGGCGGCGCAGGCGCAATCGGGTTCGAAGCGCGCCCTCAGCGGCGAGATCACGGTGTTCTACTCGTACAACTACGTGTTCAACTCCGTCGATCTGGCCAAGAAGTGGTGGGGCAACATCGCCAAGGAGTGGAAGGCGAAGTACCCCAACGTCAAGCTGAACCTGGTCGGCGTCGGCGGCACCGACATCGACGAGATGAACAAGGCGGCGCTGCTCTTCCGCTCGAAGTCGCAGGCGCCCGACGTCCTGCAGTTGCCGACGACGTTCGTCAGCCAGTTCGGCGGCTCGGGATTCCTCGCAGACCTCAGCAAGTACGTGGGGTCGAAGTCGACCGCGCCGTTCTGGGGCAACTTCCCGAAGCCCGTCCAGGACATGGGCCGCTTCAACGGCACGCTCTACGCCATCAACTGTGGCAACAACGACTCCGCCGTGGTCTTCAACAAGAAGATCCTCGCGAAGGCCGGCGTGAAGATGCCGTGGAAGCCGAAGACCTGGAACGACATCCTCGCCGCGGCGCGCCTGGTCAAGAAGTCGGCGCCGGGCGTCTACCCGCTCTGGCTCGCCGCAGGCGTTGCGGCCGGCCCGACCAACGTGTTGCAGGGCAGCGGGAACCTCATCTACGGCACCAAGCAGCCGACGATGTTCGACGCGACCGCGAAGAAGTGGGTCGTCGACAGCACGGGCCTGCGCAGCGTGCTCGGCTTCTACAAGTCGGTCTTCTCCGAGAAGCTGGGCGCCCCGACCTCCGAGCTGTTCCGCCCGGACTCGGTCGGCCGTCCCCCGCTGCTCTTCAAGCAGGGCAAGCTCGCGATCGCGATCGGCTCCAACTGGTACCCGACGGTCTGGGTCTCGCCCGATAGCGCCGCTCCGTGGAAGGAAGGCCTGAAGACCGCCGGCATCGCCCCGATGCCGACGCAGACGGGCCAGGCGCCGGGCGCCACCTCGACTCTCGGCGGCTGGGCGTTCGCGATGGGAGCCCACAGCAAGAACCCGGACGCCGCGTGGGCGTTCATCCAGATGGCCTCCGAGCCCAAGAACATGCTCACCGAGGCACTCTGGTCCGGCTTCGTGCCGCCCGACCTGACGGTCGGAAAGATGCCCGCGTTCGTGAACTACGCGCCGCCCTTCCAGCTGGCCTTCAACCTCGTCGCCCAGTACGGCAAGCCGCTCCCGACGGACCAGAACTTCCCGGTCTACGCGCGCGCGCTCAACACGGCGACGGGCCAGCTGGCCCAGCACCCCGACACGAGCATCGACGACGCGATCAAGCTGATCGACAGCAACGTCAAGCAACAGCTCGGCGGCAACGCCACGGAAAAGCTCAAATAGACCGTGCGCGGCACGGTGCGGGGTGCGGCAAAGTGCTGCACCCCGCACCCTTCCGGGCCCTCGGTCGCGGATACCGCCCAACTAGACTGCCCGCGCATATGAGCACCTTCTTGCCGCCACGACGCGGCGTCGACCCGGAACTCCTCGGCAAGGTCGCGCGTCTGCACTACGACTTCGGGCTGACCCATCAGGAGATCGGCGAGATCCTCCGTCTCTCGCGCGTCAAGGTCACCCGCCTCCTGCAGCAGGCGCGCGACGTCGGCATCGTGAACATCGAGGTGCGAACCGACGCCTCCCCCTACGCGGCGATCGAGGTCGCGCTGACATCCACGTTCGACCTCGACGAGGCGCTGATCGTGCCCGAGTTCGACGACAACGAGCGCCTGCGCCCCGCGATCGCGCGTACGGCTGCGGGGTACCTGCGGCGCGTGCTGCACGACGGCATGACGGTCGCACTCGCGCTGAGCCGGACCGTCGCACTCGTCCCGACCTTCGTCTCCACCCCCCGCCCCATCTCGGCGTCCTTCGTCTCGCTCGTCGGCGGCCTGCGCTCGTCCTCGGAGGCGATGAACCCGTACGAGTCGACCGAGCGCCTGGCCCAGCTCTTCGGCGGGACCGCCGAGCACCTCCACGCCCCGGTGATCGTCGCGAGCGCCGAGGCGGCACGAGCGCTGATGCAGGAGCCGACGATCGCACGGACCCTGCAACGCGCCAGGGACGCCGACGCCTGCCTGGTCGGTCTCGGTGGCGTCCACGACCACCTCAACCTCGTGGCCGAGGGCTACATGACGGCCGCCGGGTGGGACGAGCTCGTGGCCGGCGGCATGGTCGGCGATATCGGAGCGCGCTACTTCGATGCCGCCGGGCAGCCGGTCGAGTGTGACGTCAACGATCGGGTCATCGGCCTGACGCTCGACGAGCTCCGGCGCATCCCTCTGCGCGTCGTCGTGGCGGGCGGGCAGGACAAGGACCGCGCGATCCACGCCGCCCTCGAAGCGGGTCTCATCTCGGTGCTCGTGACCGACGCCGGTACGGCTGCGCGCGTGCTCGCCGCCCATCGTCAGGAAAAGCGCCGGGTCAAAGGCGCTTCGCGCGCCTGAGGAGCACTCCCGCATGACCGTGATCCCCAGCTTCCACCCGGTGGGCCTCGATCGGGACGCCCTGCGCGGCCAGTTGCAGGACGGCGGCTTCGCCGGCCTCCTGCTGACCTCTCCGGAGAACGTCTTCTACACGACCGGCTACACCTCACTGCCGAGCGCGGGGAACCCCATTCTCTACACGCTGCGCAGTCGCATGCCGTACTGCGTCCTGATCGACGGCGAGGGGTGCTCGACGCTGCTGTGCTGGGGCTTCTCGGCCCAGGACGTCGACTTCGGAGCCGACCGCATCGTCGGCTTCAACGACTACGCGGGCGCGCTCGAACGGCTGCGCGAGGTCCTGCGCGAACGGCTGCCGGCCGGTGCGCGCCTCGGGGTCGAGGACACCTGCCCGCGCTACGTGCTCGAGCTGCTCGCCGAGCCCGGTGGCATCCAGCCCGAGCTCGCCTCCGCCGAGAGCGCGCTGGCGGCGCTGCGCCTCGTCAAGTCGCCGCAGGAGCTCGCGCTCGTGCGCCGGAGCACGGAGATCATCGAGCGGACTGCCTCCGAGCTCTTTCCGCTGCTGCGAGCCGGCATGTCGCGGCGCGAGATCATGCTCGAGGCGCGCTACCGCCTCATGCGCAACGGCGCGACCGGCATCAGCCACCTCACGTTCTCGTTCGGGCACAGCAACCCGGAGGTCGAAGCCGACGAGCCGCTCGAGAGCGGCAGCCTCGTGACGCTCGACCTGGGCGGCATCTACGAGGGCTACTGCTCGGACAACCGGCGCTACGCCTACGTCGGCGAGCCGCCGGACGCGCTGGTCGAGCACTACCGGACGATGGTCGCGATCGTCGACGCTGTGGGCGCTGCCCTCGTGCCGGGGACGACCTACAAGGAGGCCTTCGATACCGGCGTGCAGCTATTCGCGGACAACGGCATCCCGCTGCTCGACCGCTTCACCCACGTCGGGCACAACATCGGTCTCGAGACCGAGGAGGAGTGGCTCGCAGACGATCCCGAGGCCGTGGTCAAGTCCGGCATGGCGATCAACATCGAGCTGTATTCGCAGGCCCCGACCGGCGAGATGATCGGGAACGAGGAGACCTACCTGATCCACGACGACGGCCCCGAGCGGATCTCCGTGCTGCCGCGTGAGATCTACCTCGTCGGCGCCTCGAGCGCGTGAGCGGCCCGCTCGGCATCGGCCTCGTCGGGCTCGGGCAGATCAGCCGCGCGCATCGCGCCGGCTACGCGCAGGCCGGCGAGCGCGCGCGCGTGGTCGCCGTCTGCGACCAGGACGGCGCGCGCGCCGGCGAGGTTGCGACGGAGCTCGGCGCCCGTCCCTACAGCAGCCTGGGCGCCCTGCTCGAGGATCCGGACGTTGCGGCCGTCGACCTCACGCTTCCGCACCATGCGCACTTCGCCGCGGCAAGCGCTGCGCTGTCGGCGGGTCGCCACGTGCTGGTCGAGAAGCCGCTCGCCCTCAGCTCGGCTCAGTGCCGCAGCCTGATCGAGCAGGCGCGGGAGAGCGGGCTGGCGCTCGGCGTGGCGGAGAACACCCGTTTCGTGGCCGCGTACGTGGCGGTCGAGCGGCTGCTGTGCTCGGGCGCGCTCGGCGAGCCCCGCCTGGCGCGTACGTTCATCTCGGGCAGCGAGGTGCAGCGACTGCGCGACACCAGCCTGTGGAAGGGCAGGCAGGCCGGCTCGGGCGGCGGCACGATCATCGATGCCGGCCCCCACTCCTTCTACCTGCTGCGCTGGCTGCTCGGCGAGCTGGCGACGGTGCGGGCCTTCCATCACCGGCTGGTCGCCGAGAGCGAGGTCGACGACCACGCGATCGTGGCGGGCCGGCTCGAATCGGGCGCGCTCTACAGCACCGAGTACACGTTCACGGCCGAGATCCCGTGGGGCGAGCGGCTGGAGCTCTATGGCAGCGAGGGCTCGGTGATCGTCGACCAGCTCTCGCAGCCGCCCGCGATCCACTACGCGGGGCCGTCCGACCGCGAGGGCCGCCCGCTGAGCGGCGTTCCGTTCAATCCGGGCGGCTGGAAGATCGACTCGGTTGCGGCAGGAGTGCTCGACTTCGTCGACGCCGTGCAGGCCGGACGGGCGCCGACCGTATCGGGCGACGACGGGCTCCACGGGGTGCTCGTGGCTGAGCGCGCCTACGAATCGGCCGCCGCGGGCGGTCTCGAGCTATCCCTCGGCGACGGGCAGCGCACGCGATGAGCGGCACGCTGCTCTACGTCACCGACGTGTCGCCCTACGCCGCCGGCCCGGGTCGCGACGAGCCGCAACTCCGGATGGCAGGCGCGCACGGCGTGCTCGGCCAGTCCGCGATCGCCGTGGCCGAGCTTGCGACCGCCGCCGGGCTGGACTTCGAGCACGAGGCGAGCGTGTCGGGCATCGAGGCGGGTGCGCTCGAGCGCGCGCGCGTCCTCGCGCTCTTCACGATCGGCGACACACCCTGGACAGCCGCGCAGCGCGAGTCGATCGCGCGGCGCCTGCGCAGTGGCGAGCTCGCGCTGTTCACGCTGCATTCCGCAGCGGACTCCGCGAGCAGCTGGGAGGAGTTCGGACACCTGCTCGGGGCGCGCTTCGACGGGCATCCCTGGACGCAGCGCTTCGCAATCGAGGTGACCGACAGCGACCATACGGCCACCCGCCACCTCCCGCCCGACTGGCATTTCCAGGATGAGGTCTACCTCTTCCGCGAGCTCCGCCCGGACGCGCATGTGCTGCTGCGGGCCGCAGGTGATGATCTCGACATGTCGAGTCCGGGAGCAAGGCGTCCCGAGATCGGGTTCCCGCTCGCCTGGTGCTTCAGCGAGGGCAAGGGACGCGTCTTCTACACCGCGCTCGGGCACTTTCCATCGGCCTACGAGGACGTTCGCTTTCTCGGTCACCTCTACGGCGGCCTCGAGTGGATCCTCGCCACACCGCCCGCTTAGAGCAGGGAGTCTCACCATGGATGTGCGATCGATCACCGACGTCGAGCCCCTCGCAGAGCACAACGGCACCGTCTCGGTCTGGTACCTCGTGGCTCCGCAGGCGATGCGCGAGGCGACCGACGGGGGATTCCTCGAGCTCGTCAACGAGTTCGAGGTGGCCGGCGGAAGTGCCGTCCACCCTCATTCCCACCCCACGCACGAGTGGTATTACGTGACGGCCGGCCGCGGGGTGATGACGGTCGGCGACGAGGATCGCGAGATCGTCCAGGGCGACCTGGTGTACATCCCGCCGGGCGTCGTCCACAGCCTGCGGCCGATCACCGAGCACGCTCCCATCCGCTGCTTCTGCTTCGCCTTCGGCGAGCGCGGCATCGGCACGATCGACTACTCGACGCACTGACACCGCCGCTACGGCTTCCAGCCTGCCAGTGTTTCCGGGTTCGCGACCGAGACGTCGCGAATGTCGCCGCGCCCGTGCAGAGCCCGCAACGCGTTCACGAGGGAGGCGCCACCTGGGGTCTGGCCCCGCCTGGCGGGGTCTGACCCCACCTGGCGGGGTCTGACCCCACCTGGCGGAACCTGGCACCGACCTGTCCGCAGGGCCCGGGAACCGTTTAGCCATGCGGGAAACGAGCCGACTGCACGCCATGACCAGCCGCGCGCGAACCCGCGTGCCTGGAAGCCAGCCGACGCCGCAAACCCCCTAACCACGCCAACCGCCACCGTGGGGTCAGGCTCCGCCACCTGGGGTCAGACCCCGCCTGGCGGAGCCAGACCCCGACTGAGAGCCGACGCCCTGACACCCCCGCTAGGGCTTCCAGCCCGCCAGTGTCTCGGGGTTTGCGACCGAGACGTCGCGGATGTCGCCGTGGCCGTGCAGTGCCCGCAACGCGTTCACGAGGGAGAGCGAGTAGTGATCGACGACGTTCATCGATGCGCCGGCGATGTGCGGCGTCAGGAGCACGTTGTCGAGCGAGAGCAGGGGGTCGTCCGGCGTCAGCGGCTCGTCCGGGAACACGTCGAGGGCCGCCCCGCCCAGATGCCCGTCGCGCAGCGCCTCGAGCAGCGCTCCGTGGTCGAGGATCGCGGCGCGCGCGGTGTTGACCAGGAACGACCCCGGCTGCATGGCGCGCAACTCGGCGGCCCCGATCAAGATCTCCTCGCCGCGCGCGTGCAGCGAGATCACGTTGGACGCAGCCAGCAACTCCTCGAGCCCCACGAGCTCGACCTCGGCGGCGCCGTCCCGGGCGACGAACGGATCGTGCGCGATCACCCGCATATCCAGCGCGCGCGCCTTGGCGGCGACGCGCTTGCCCGCGCGCCCGAGCCCCAGCAAGCCGAGGGTGAGCGTCCGCAGCTCAGGCCCGCGGAACACCCGATACGGCACGGGCGCGGCCGGGTCGGCAGGGCGCCAGACCACATCCTTGCGCTCGCGCACGCGCTCGTCGCGCACCTCCGTCAACGCGCCGCTGCGCAGCAGATGGTGCGTGTGGCCGATGTGCCTCACCAGCGCGATGATCTGACCGATCACGAAGTCGGCGACCGACTCCGCGTTACGCCCTGGGGTGTAGAGAACGGGAATTCCGCGGCGCGTGGCGGCGTCGATGTCCACGTTCACAGGGCCGCCGCGCACGCAGGCGACGAGGCCGAGTGTGGGCAGCGCGGCGAGCTCCTCGTCGCCGCAGCGCTCCGCCTCCAGGACCCAGCCGACGGCACCCGCGGCGGCAGCGTCCCCGAGAGCGACCGCGGGCGATTCGCCGCGACGGTCGACGACCTGGTAGCCGAGCTCGCCGTCGAGGGCGTCGATCGCGCCGGCGGTGAGTTCTGCCGTCACGAGCAACGGCTTCATGTCGCTGCTCCCAGATCCGCACCGCGCAGGCGCGTGAAAACCTCCGCATAGCGCCGGGTCAGCGGTACGTACGCGGCGTGGCGTTCCGCATCCGGTTCGTGCACGCGCACCGGCGGCTGCACGCCGGGCCGGTCGAGGCCTGCGACGAGCAACGCGCCTCCCACCGCGGCGGCGTCGTCGAGCTCGGGCACCACGACACGGCGGCCGAGCACGTCGGCGAGCATCTGAGCCGAGAATCCGCTGCGGCTGCCGCCTCCGGTGAGGACGACGTCAACCTCAGGGTGTCCGGCGAGCGAGTCGAGACGCGCGAAGTTGCAGGCGACGGCATGCGCCGCCGACTCGAGCGTGGCACGGGCGAGGTCGCCCACGCCGTGCCCGGGCCCGACGCCCACGAGCGATATCGGCGGGACGCTCGCCCATTCGCGCGCGCCCCACTCGGGGTTCGCGGCGCTCACGAGAGCGCCTCCTGCCCCGAGCGGCGACGCCTCGGCCAGTCGCTCGAGCGTCGCGTAATCGCTGCCCGTGAGGTCGCGCAGCCAGCGCAACATCGCACCGCTGGTGCTCACGTTGGTCTCGGCCGCCCAGCGATCCGCTCGCACGTGCGCGCTCACGAGCGGGGTCGCGCTCCTATCCAGCCAGGGCTGCTCGGTCGCGACCATGAGCGGCGTCGTCGTGCCGGCGACGATCGTGATCGCGTCGCCGTCGAGGCCCGTGGCCGCGAGGCAGGCGACGTGCGTGTCACCGCCGCCGACGTGCACGGGAGTCCCGCCGCGCAGCCCGACACGTCGGGCGACCTCGGGTCGCAATCCGCCGGCGAACGTCCCCGCAGCGCACAGCGGCGGCAGGCGCGCCGCGTCGATGCCCGCCGAGTCGAGCAGCCCGCCTGCCCAGTCGCGGTCCTTGACGTCGAGCATCTGCGACATCGACGCCGACGAATGCTCGCTCGCCACCACGCCGCACAGCCGCTCGAGCAGCCAGTCGCAGAATTGCAGCACCCAGCGCGTCCGCGACCAGAGCGCGGCTCGCTCACGCACGAACCAGAGCAGCTTGGGCAGCCCGAAGTGCGGCGCGATCCAGTGGCCCGTGGTGGCGTACAGCTGCTCCGCCCCGATGGTGCTGCGCAACTCTTCGAGGTAGACCCGCCCGCGAACGTCCGGTACGAGCACGCCCGGCGCGAGCGGCCGACCGCGGTCGTCGACGAGCACGAACGGGATGCGCATGCCCGTGCAGGTGAGGCCCGCATAGCGCTCGGGCGGCTCGCCGGCCGTCGCGACCGCATCTGCCAGGGCGGCCTCGATCGCGGCCCACCACTCCCCCGGCTCCCATTCGAGCAGTCCGGGCTCGCGCGAGACGGGCGCGTACTCGCGGCGGACGGCGGCGAGCATCCGCCACGTCTCGAGACACATGATTCCGACTTTGACGCCCGATCCACCGGCGTCGATCGTGGCAACGAGCGTCACGCGTCGCTCACACGCGGGGCTGTCCGTAGGACTTGTGGCGCTCCATGACGTTGCCGATCTCCTCGTCGGACAGGATCACGGGCGAGCCAACCGCAAGGGCGCGCCAGTAGGTGGCAGCGAGGATCTCGAGCACGCGCGCATTCAGGCACGCTTCTGCCAGGTCGTCGCCGAGCGCGAGCGTGCCGTGATTCGCCAGCAGCAGCGCCTTCGTGGTCCCGGCCAGTCCCGCGAAGGCGTTCTCGGCAAGCTCCTGCGAGCCGTACGTCGCGTAGTCGACGACCGGCACCGCGCTCGTGCCGAGCCGCGAGATGACGTAATGCACGGCAGGGATCGGCCGGCCGAGGACTGCGAAGGTCGTCGCGTACGGCGAGTGGGTGTGCACGACGGCCCCGGTCTCCGGGCGCGCGGCGTACACCGCGCGATGGAGCGGCAGCTCACTGGACGGCTTGCACGTCCCCTCGACGATCCCGCCGTCCGAGAGGCTGCAGATGACGATGTCCTGCGACCTCGTGGACCCGTAGGGAATGCCCGAGGGCGTGATCGCGATCGCGTCGTCACCGACGCACACGCTGATGTTGCCGGCCGTGAGGTCGAGGATGCCGAGACGCTCGAGCTCGATTCCGGCCTCGACGATCGCCGCGCGCGTGAGGGTGTGATCTGCCATCAGACGAGTGCCCCGACGCCGCCCGCGTAGAGCGGGATCGCCGGGCGGTATCGGTAGGTCGACCCACGAGCTGCGTGCAGCGACGCGAGCGTGGCCTCGATGGCGCGCCGCCCATCCTCACCGTAGGCGGGATAGATCCAGCCGCAGCCGATCAGCCCGAAACGCACCGCAGATCAGCTCCCTCTGGACATTCGTTCAGCAGTCTGCACGTTGGTTCACGCTATCACGCTGGGCGATGAGGGATCAACCGCGGGCCCGACATCTCGCGCCGCTGCCGGATGAGCGCACGACCGGGCTGCAGAGCCGTGAGCAGCGGTTCAAATTTGCACTGCAAGCGTCCACCCGACGCGAGCTATCGAGCCCTCCGGTCGAGCCAGTTTCGCTCGAGCTCGTTGGCGTAGCGCCGCCCCAGCCAGTCGCTCTGGCAAGCCAGCCAGTCCGCGAAGCTGTCAATCCTAGGCTTGCCCCGAGACCGCGGCGAAACTGTGACGGATGTCACGCTCGCACGGTGAGCAGGGACACGGCAGGCTCGCACGTCAGCCGCACCGCGCGGATCGAACCCGTGACTCCGCCCGGAACCGTGTACGTCACCGAACCGTTCGCGGCGGCGCTGGAGCTCGCTCATCGCCCCGGGCTGGGCTGCGATTACGTCGGCAGCATGCCGGCTGCGAAGAACTACGGCGACTTCAGGATGTACCGCCTGCGGCGGCGGAGTACTCGCGATTCGTGACGCCAAGTCGCGCGAGGATGCCCGGTGCGGTAAAAGGGACCCGCAGATCGCTCCGCACGCGTTCGGAAGGAGAGCTGATGGAGAAGGGCGTCCTCGGACCGCCCGAGGCGGGATCCGATCTGCCCACGCCCGAGCAGCTGCCAGCCTCCGGACGCGCCCGCCGCTTCGATTCGCCGCTCGTCGGCCGCGAGCAGCAGCTGAGGGCGCTTCGCAGCGCGTTCGCGAGCGTCCGGCAGAACCGAGCCTGCCAACTGCTGACGGTGCTGGGGCCGGCCGGGATCGGCAAGTCGCGCCTGGTCCAGGAGTTCGTCGGCGAGCTCGGCGCGCAGGCGACGGTCCTGCACGGCCACTGCCTGCCCTACGGGGAAGGCATCACCTACTGGCCGTTGACCGAGATCGTGCGAGAGATCCTCCGCAGCGAAGGATCCTCGGGCTCGGACTCGTCGAGCGCAGCCATCGCCGAGCTCCTGCCCGGCGAGGAGAAGGCCGCCCTGATCGCCGACCTGATCTTCGAGGCACTCGGCCTCGGCAGCACCGGCGGCGGGACGGGCGAGTCGACGTCCTGGGCCGTGCGCAAGCTGTTCGAGGCGCTCGCGCGGCGCCGCCCACTCGTGATCGTGTTCGACGACCTCCAGTGGGCCGAGCCGACGTTCCTCGACCTCGTCGAGTACCTCACCGACCACTTGCGCGGCGCGCCGATCCTGCTGCTCGGCATGGCACGACCCGAGCTCTTCGACAGCCATCCCCGCTGGGGCGGCGGCCCGCTCGATGCCGCCTCGATGCTGCTGGAGCCGCTGAATGACGGCGACTGCCGCAAGCTGATCGCGAACCTGCTCGGACGCGGGCCGCTTCCGGCCGACGCGGAGAGGTGGATCGCCGAGGCAGCCGACGGCAACGCGCTGTTCGCCGAGGAGCTGCTCGCGCTGCTGGTCGACGACGACCTTCTCGCCTGGGACGGCGTTCGCTGGGTGGCGGCGGAAGGCCTGCGCGCGGTACCGGTGCCGACGACGCTCAACACCCTGCTCTCCGCCAGGCTCGAAGGCCTGCCCGGCGACGAGCGCGCCGTGCTCGTGCTGGCATCCGTGGAGGGCACGCAGTTCCACCGAGGCGCGATCCGCGAGCTCGCTCCCGAGGTGCCGGAGGCCTTCCTCGAACGCAGCCTTGCGGCGCTCGTCCGCCGCGACGTGATCCGGGGCGACCAGCCGGCCTTCGCGGGTGACGAGGCGTACCGCTTCCGACATCTCCTGATTCGCGATGCCGCCTACCGCTCGCTCTCGCAGGCGAAGCGGGCCGACCAGCACGAGCGCTTCGCGGCCTGGCTCGAGCGCACGGCCGGCGGCCGCCTGGGCGAGTACGAGGAAATCGTCGGCTACCACCTCGAGCAGGCATACCGCTGTCGCATCGAGCTCGGCTCCGCCGACGACGAGCTGAAGCGGCTCGGCGCCAATGCCTCGCAATGGCTGGAGCAGGCCGGGCGCCGGGCTCTCGCGCGCGGCGACCTCCCCGCGGCGATCGGGCTGCTCGAGCGCGCGGCCACGCTCTCCGCCGACGACCTCCCGAGGCGCGCGGAGCTGCTGCCGGAGCTCGGCGCGGCCCTGATCGCGGCCGGCAGGCTCTCGGAAGCCGACTGGGTGCTCGACGAGGCGAGGCTGGTCGCGGCTCGCATCGGGGACGATCGGGCCGAGTCCCGCGTGCTCGTTCAGCTGCAGTTCCTGAGGCTGTTGCAGGTCACCGAGGGGGGCATCGAGGAGGCCGCGCTCGCGGTGGAGCGGGTGATCCCCATCTTCGAGCGCTGTGACGACCATCACGGCCTCTGCAGCGCGCGGCGGCTGGAAGCCTGGCTGCACTGGAACGAGGCCCGCGCCGCGGCCGCGTCCGAGGCCTGGGAGCGAGCTGCCGCCCACGCCAGCAGCGCCGGCGACGAGCACGCGCGCGCGGAGATCCTGACCTGGATCGCCTCGTCGCTGTGGTTCGGGCCGACGCCGGTCGTGGAGGGCATCCGCCGTTGCGAGGAGATCCGCAGCGAGGTCAGCGGTCATCTCGACGCGGAGGCGCTCACGCTCCGGCATCTGGCCGGCCTGCACGCGATGAACGGGCACTTCGACCTCGCCCGTTCCCTGCTCGCCACGAGCAACGGGGTCTTCGAGGACCTGGGCCTGACCTTGAACGCCGCCACGTCGCACAACGAGGCGCTGATCGAGATGCTGGCGGGAGACTACGCAGCGGCCGAGGTGAGCCTGCGCGCGGGCTTCGAGGCCCTGACGCAGATGGGAGAGCAGGCCTTCCTCTCGACCACGGCTGCCTTCCTCGCCCGCGCCGTCTTCGAGCAGGGACGCGTCGACGAAGCGGAGGAGCTCGCGCAGCGGAGCGCCGAGCTGGCAGCAGCGGGCGATCTGCTCACGCAAGTCCTCTGGCGCGGCGTACAGGCGCGAGTACTCGCGAGCCGCGGACGGCTGGAGGGCGCGGAGGAGTTCGCGCACGAAGCCGTCTCGCTCGCAGAACAGACCGACTTCGTGGTCTATCGCGGAGACGCCCTCGTCGACCTGGCGCACATCCTCCAGGACGCGGGACGGACGGACGAAGCGGCGACGGCTGCGGCCGGCGGCCTGCAGCTCCATGAGCAAAAGGGAAATCTCGTCGCGGCCGCGAAGATCCGGTCAGACCTAGGCTTCCTGTTGTAACCGTTGAGCGAGAGAGCCCCGTGGCTCGGAATGGTGGTGAGGTGTGCCCGCCGGCAACTTCAACGAAAAGCTGAACGTGACCGCGAAGGGGACCGTGAACGCCGGGGGCCCGCTGGACGCCTCGGTGACCGAGGTGACCGAGATGTGCGTCTGGATCCTGCAGCGCAACGGCGCGAACGACGCGATCGCGAACGCCATGGGCATGCCGGACATGCAGGGCATGCCGAGCGATTTGAAGGTTCAGGACCTCGGCACGGCGACCGCGAGCTGGAAGTTCCCGCTGAAGAACCGCTTCAAGCCGGTCGACTTCCGCGCGGGCTCGGCGACCGCTTCGGCGTTCGGGGTCTTCGTGGACGACAAGGGCCGGCAGAGGGCGTTCTTCTGGTCCGAGCCGGTCAGGCTCGCGGGGCCCGGCGCGCCGCCGCACTGAGCCCGGCCGCATTTCAGAAGGGCGCTCCCATGCAGCACCGCGTCGTCGTAGTCGGAGGTGGATTCGGCGGCCTCCAGGTCGTCCGTCACCTCCGCCGCGCGCCGGTCTCGATCACGCTTGTCGACCGGCAGAACTACTCGCTCTTCCAGCCGCTCGCCTATCAGGTCGCGACCGGGGGCCTCTCGCCGGCCGAGATCGCGAGCCCGCTGCGAGCGATCGTCAAGCGCCAGGCCAACGCCAGGGTCGTGCTCGCCGAGGTCACCCAGGTCGATCTCGAGGGCCGCAGGATCTTCCTCGACGGGCTCCCGAATGGCGCAGAACGACGCGAGCTGCCGTACGACACGCTCGTCGTCGCCACCGGCGCGCAGTACTCGTACTTCGGCCATCCCGAGTGGCAGCAGCACGCGCCCGAGCTGAAGTCGCTCGACGGGGCTCTGGAGATCCGCACCCGGATCCTCACGGCCTTCGAGGCTGCGGAGGTCGAGGAGGACGCCGAGCGGCGTCAGAGCTGGCTCACGTTCGTGGTCGTCGGCGGCGGCCCGACGGGCGTCGAGATGGCAGGGCAGATCGCCGAGCTCGCGCACGAGACGTTGAAGCGCGACTTCCGCGCGGCGGATCCGCGCACGGCGCGGGTGTTCCTCGTCGAGGCCGGCGAGCGCCTGCTCAACAGCTTCCCCGAGTCGCTCTCGCGCAAGGCCGTCCGCGACCTGGTGCAGCTCGGCGTGACGCCGCTCCTCGGGCACACGGTCGACGGCATCGCCGCCGATGCGGTCGCGATCCGCAGCCCCGCGGGCGACGTGGAGCGGACGGCTGCGCGCACGGTCATCTGGGCCGCGGGCGTGAAGGGATCCGGACTCGCCGCGACGCTCGCCCGCGAGGCGGGAGTGGAGCTCGATCGCGCAGCCCGCGTCCCCGTCGGGCCCGACCTCACGCTTGCCGGGCATCCCGAGGTGATCGCGCTCGGAGACACGGTCGACGTTTGCTCGGCCGAGGGAACGACGGCCGGCCTGCCCGGGCTCGCTCCCGTCGCGATCCAGCAGGGGCGCTACGCCGGACTCCTGATCGCGCGTCGCCTGCGCGGGCGCTCGACACCCCCCTTCCACTACCGCGACAAGGGCAATCTCGCCACGATCGGCCGCTCCCGCGCGGTCGCCGACATCAAGGGCGTGCGTCTCTCGGGCTTCCCGGCGTGGGTCGTCTGGCTGACGATCCACCTCTTCTACCTGATCGGATTCCAGAACCGCTTCCTCGTCCTGCTGCGCTGGAGCATCACGTACCTGACGCGCGGCCGGGGGGCCCGGCTGATCCGCGCGCGCGACTCGCACGAGCCGCCGGCGGAGCGACCCGGCCTCGTCGCCGGGGAGGCTCACCAGAGCGGCGACGACACCGCCGGCGGCGGAAGTCAGCCGCCGCGAACGTCGCTCGGGGCGCGCAGGAACTGATCGGACTCGACCGAGTCGACCAGATCTGCCACCGACTCCACGATCAGCGAGGGCCGGTAGGGAAAGCGCTCCGCCGTTTCGCGCGTGCTGATGCCCGTGAGCACCAGGATCGTGCGCAAGCCCGCCTCCATGCCGGCGACGATGTCGGTGTCCATCCGGTCGCCGATCATCGCGGTCGACTCGGAATGCGCGTCGATCGCGCGCAGCGCCTCGCGCATCATGAGCGGGTTCGGCTTGCCCACGAAGTACGGCTCGATGCCCGTGGCCCTCGAGATCAGAGCCGCCACCGAGCCCGTGGCCGGCAGGATCCCGTCCGGGCTCGGGCCGGTCGGGTCGGGGTTCGCCGCGATGAATCGCGCGCCCGCCGCGATCAAGCGGATGCCGCGCGTGATGCGCTCGAAGCTGTAGGAACGGGTCTCTCCGAGCACGACGTAGTCCGGATCGCGCTCGGCCAGTACGTAGCCGGCTTCGTGCAACGCCGTGGTGAGGCCGGCCTCGCCGATCACGTAGGCGCTGCCGCCCGGCCGCTGCTCGGCCAGGAAGCGCGCCGTCGCCAGCGCTGCGGTCCAGATCGAGCCTTCGGGCACCTGCAATCCGCTCGCAGCGAGCCGGGCGGCGAGATCCCTCGGCGTGTAGAGGGAGTTGTTGGTGAGCACGAGGAAGCGGCGCCCGGCAGCCTGCAGGGCCCGGATGAAGCGGTCGGCGCCGGGGATCAGCCGGTCCTCCCAGACGAGCACGCCATCCATGTCGATCAGGTAGTTGTCGATCGTCCGGTCGACGCTCATGCGCAGACGGTACCGCGCGCGGCTTCGCGCCCGCGCCCGGGCCACTCGTCTCTCTGAGGATGGCTTTCAGCGCATGCGCGCGAGCTGGCGCCCGGCGAGCGCGGTCATGATCAGCCCGGAGCCGGCGAAGATCAGCTCGATGCCGACCAGCAGCCCGATGGCCCACGTCGCCGAGCTGGGCAGGTCGGCCCAGATGAGGATGCCGAGCAGCAGCGAGACGGCGCCGTTGAGCCCGACCGTCCAGCTGCGCGCGACGCTGCGCATCCGCCACCAGACGAGCAGGCGCGTCACGCCGATGGCCCAGAACCAGGCCACGAGCACCACCGTGAGCGTGATCGTCCCACTCAGCGGGAAAATTAGGATCCACGCGCCGGCCACGATCGTGAGCACGGAGACGAGCAGCTGCCAGGCGGTGTACCACGACCAGGTCGGGTCACGGCGGAGGATGTGCCCGAACTCCACGATGCCCGCGAACAGGAGCACCCAGCCGACGAGCACCGCGACCGAGATCGAGGCCACGATCGGGACGAAGATGGAGTAGACGCCGGCGAGGTCGCAGAGGAGCCCGATCGCCAGCAGCAGCTTCCAGTGGCGGGCCGTCTCCTCGCGCAGCCGCGTGGCGAGCTCGCCGTCGAGCGCGGCGACGCCGAACCGGTGGCTGGTGATGTCGCTCATGTCCGCTCCCTCCCCCATCCGTTTGCGTGTGGCGGCGGCACTGCCAGTACCGGGCACGGCGAGATGTGCAGCAGGCGCTGGGTCACGCTGCCGAGCAGCAGGCCGGCCACGGGAGCATGGCCGCGCGTACCCACGGCGATGAGGTCGGCGTGGACCTCCTCGGCGACCTCTGCGATCTCGTGCGCGGGACCGTGGGTGACCGTGGTCACGAGGCGCAGCGAGGCCTTCGTGCCACCGCCGTTCAGCTCCTCGACCTGCCGGCGCACCTTGGCCTCGAGCTCGTCCTCGTTGGGGTGGAGCGGATATCCGCCGGCCCTCCCGGCCATCAATTCGCGCACGTGCACGACCTCGATGCGCCCGCCGTCCTTCTGTGCGAGCTCCTGAGCGACGGGGATGGCGCGATCGGACAGCTCCGATCCGTCCAGCCCCAGAACGATTACCTTGAACACGATCGCGTCCTCTCGGCGGCGTGGGAACCGGTCATGGGCACGGCTGTCGGCGGGCTCGACGCCGCGCCCGACATCCCGTCAGGTAGGCGGTGGGACCGGAGTTTCAAGGCCGCTCTTGAAACGAGCGCGCGGCGCCGGCAGGAGCTCTCACGAGCAGTGCCAGAGCCGTG
>JALYLC010000434.1 GCA_030774435.1 Actinomycetota bacterium | reverse complement strand
TTCAAGAGCCGGGCGGCGCCCCTGCGAAGCCCCGGGCCCGCCTCGCGCAGCGAGCGAGCGTCCGGGTCGGACGAAAGTCAATCGCCGGGGCGCACCCCGCAACGCAGCGAACCCCCGCCTGCCGTCGTGCGCCCTGGCGATCGACTGCAGTCCGATCCAGCCGCTCCAGACACCACGATCATTCTGAAATGCGCTCTAAGCTCTCGCGCCAGTGGACGCCCTGCTCCTCGGCGCGCTGGCCGGTGCGCTTTTCGGCCTGTTCGCCGTCGCCGTGCGGTATGGGCTCTCGCACGGAGTGCCCGTCGAGCTCGGAGCAGCGGTCACGTCGGCCACGGGCTTTCTCGTCGTCAGCGCCATCGCGCTGGTCTCGGGCGCCTTTACGGAGCACATGGGCGGAAGGGACGTCCTCGTCTTCGCGGCGATCGGCGCGGGCGTGCCGGGTCTCTCGCAGATCGCGTTCAACCGGGCCGTGCGCCACGCGGGAGCCGCGCGCACGGCGGTCTTGATCGGGATTGCGCCCCTGCTCTCCTTCGTCCTCGCGGCGGTGTTCCTCGGCGAGAGCATCAGCCCTGGCCTCGTCGCCGGAGCGGCGCTGATCGTGGCCGCGGGGGCGTCGCTCTCGTTCGAGCGGATCCGGCCCGAGGGGTTCCGGACGATCGGAGCGCTGCTGGCCGTGCTCTGCGCCGGCCTGTTCGCGATTCGCGACACGCTCATCCGCTGGGCGTCGGGAGACGCCACGCTCGATCCGCTGCTGCGCACCGTGGTCTCCCTCGCGGCCGCCGCGCTCGTGCTCCTGGCGTGGGCGTCGCTGACGCGAAGAGCCCGACCGCCAGTGAGGCTGCGCGCTGCCATCGGGCCGTTCTTGCCGGCGGGCGTCTGTCTCGGCGCCGCCTACCTCTGCGTGATCGTCGCGCTCGACCGCGGACGCGTGACGATCGTCGCGCCACTCAACGCGACGCAGTCGTTGTGGGGCGTCATCTTCGCCGCAGCATTCCTCGGCAAGCGCGAAGCGATCGGTCCGCGGCTGGTCGCAGCGGCGGTGCTCGTCGTCGCGGGCGGCGTGCTGATCGGGGTGAGCCGCTAGCCAGAGCACGCTTCTGGTAGAACCGCCGGGCATGCACGAGTGGAGCTGTCACGAGATCGCCCGGCACGTGCGTGTCGGTGACGTCTCCGCCGAGGAGATCGTGACGCACCACCTCGACCGCATCGAGGCCCGCGGTGATCTCAACGCGTTCGTCACGGTCGACCGCGAGCGAGCGCTGCTGGACGCCCGCTCGCTGGCGCGCCAGGGCCGGCTCGGGGCGCTCGCCGGCGTGCCGTTCGCGCCCAAGGACATCTTCGACACCGCCGGGATGCGCACGACCTACGGCTCGGCGCTCTTCCGCGAGCACGTCCCGACGCGTACCGCGAGCGCCGTGCAGCGACTCGCCGACGCCGGTGCCGTGATCGTCGGCAAGGCGAACCTGCACGAGTTCGCCTGGGGAGTGACGAGCAAGAACCCCTTCTACGGCACCGTCGGCAATCCCCGCCACCCGGGCCACGTGGCGGGCGGCTCGTCGGGCGGCAGCGCTGCGGCGCTCGCGGCGGGACTCGCCGCATTGAGCATCGGAACCGACACGGGCGGATCGATCCGCATCCCCTCCTTCGCCTGCGGAACGGCGGGCTTCAAGCCGAGCCACGGACTCGTCCCGCTCGACGGATGCTTTCCGCTCGCGCCCTGCTTCGACCACGCGGGCCCGATGGCGAGGACGATGGAGGAATGCGCGCTCGCGCTCGAGGTGCTCGCCGACGTGCCCCATCCCGTCCCGCGCCTCGCGGGCCTGCGCATCGGCGTCCTCGACGCGATCACCGATATGGAGCGTCTCGAGGAGTCCGGGGCGGCCTGCGAAGAGACGGCGCTGCCGCCCTGGGAGCACGCGCTGCCGATCTTCGCCGCGGAGTGCGCCTACGTTCACCGCGATCTCTATGCGGAGCGCAGCGATGAATACTCCCCCGACCTCCAGTGCAAGCTCGCTCCGGGCTTCGAGCTGCCCGCTGTTGCGTTTCGCGCGCTCTGGGCCGAGGTCGATGCGTGGCGCCTGCGCTGCGAGCGCGAGTTGCACTACGACGTCCTCGTCGCGCCGACGCTGTCGTGCGAGCTGCCACTGGTCTCCGAAGAGGAGACGCCCGAGTATCGCGCACGACTCACCGCCAACGTGCGGCCGTTCAACTGGCTGGGCTGGCCGTCCGCAACCACGCGGGACGGCGTGCTGTTCAGCGGCCGCAGCGACGCGACCGTGCTCGCGGCCGCTCTCGCCTGGGAGCGGGAGTTGCCGCCCCCGACGACCGCCTGAGGGTCACTGCAGCGGGTTCGTCCCCGCCATCCAGATGATCACGCGCGTGAACTTCCCGTCGGCGTCGAAGTCGAAGAAGTTGCAGTTGTGCATGTCGTTCTTCGAGCCGTCCTTGAGCTCGCCGAAGTAGCCCTGCTCGGTGGCGACCTTCGCGCTGCCCGGCTCGACCACGATGTTGCGGATCTCGTGGCCGATGCTCACCGACGCGCCGAAGAAGTCGGTGAACATGCGACGGATCTCGGCGGCGCCGTTGAACGTGACGTGATCGGTCTGCACCGTGAGCGTCGCGTCCTCGGCGAAGCACGCCATCACGCCCTCGATGTCCATCGCGTCGACCGCCTTGAAGTACGTGTCGGGGGCCTTCGCGAGCGTCTCGTACGAGACCGCGGCGGGCGCACTGGCCATCGTGGACCTCCCAATAGGTCAGACGTTTGACGCGCCGATCTTACCCGCCGCCATGCCAGGGCTCAAGGCAGCGAGATCCTGGAACGCGAGCAGCGAGCGCTCGACCGCCTCGGCTGCGATCTCGCGCACGATCAGCACGAGGCGCGACGAGTGGTCCCCGTCCGGCCACGCGGCGAGGTGCACTGGCGGATGGATGACGTGCTGGACGCCGTTGATGACGACCGGGCCCTCACTGCCGGCGGCGTTGAGCAGGCCCTTGACACGCAGGACGTCCTCGCCGCGCGCCGCCAGGAGCATCGACAGCCAGATCCCGAACATCGTCCAGTCGAGTGGGTGCTCGAAGCGCAGCGCGAAGGCGCGGATGCGATGGTCGTGCGCCGAGCTGTCGTGGACGCCGCGCTCCGCTTGCTCGGACACCGCCTTGCTGAAACGCAGCGCATCGCGCAGAACGCCGGCATCGTCCTGGGCTGCGGCCCCGATCACCTCGCTCGCGGCCAGGCGCCCGTGCCTGACCTCGATCTGCCGCGCTGCGGGATTGACGCAGGCCAACCGCCGAGCCAGCTCCGCGACCTGAGCCGGTTCGACGAGATCCGTCTTCGTGATCAGCAGGCGATCGGCGACCGCAGCCTGCTTCGCGGCCTCGGGCTGATCGCGCAGCTGCGCACTGCCGTTGACGGCGTCGACCGTGGTGACGACGCCGTCGACGCGGTACTGGGCCTCGACCATCGGATCGGTGAGCAGCGTCGAGAGGATCGGCGCCGGATCCGCCAGTCCGGTCGTCTCGATCGCGACGCGCGCGTACGCCGGAATCTCCCCGCGCGCGCGGCGCGCCTCGAGGTCGCGAAGCTCGTCGGCAAGGTCGGCGCGGATCGTGCAGCAGACGCAACCCGATGCGAGCACGACAGTGCGCTCGTCGATGCGCGAGAGCAGGTGGTGATCGAGCGCGATCTCGCCGAGCTCGTTGACGAGCACGGCCGTCTCACCGAGCGCAGGATCGGCAAGCAACTCGCGCAGGAGCGTGGTCTTGCCACTACCGAGAAAGCCGGTGATCAGCGTGATCGGCGTCTTGGTCACGCCGTGCTCCAGCGCGCCAGCAGGTCAGCGTCGAGCGGGTCGAGCCTGCGCCCGGCGAGGCGCTCGGCCTCGACGAACAGCGTGGCCAGATCGGCGCAGAGCACCGACTCCCCCGTGCGCGTTCGCAGTACATAGGCCGTGCCCTCCCATTCGTCGACCGCAAGCGCCACCGGCCGGAGCACGCGGTTGAGGAGCTCGACTCGGCGCAGGCGGTCGCGCAGCCACGCCCGGCGCGCGTCGAGGGCCGCACCGGCAGCCGGCGCCTCGGCCCAGTGCCTGGTCGAGTAGAGCGTTCCGCAGAGCGAGCACACGCGAGCATTGTCGCGCCTGCGGCGACGCGGTAGCGTCTGCGTCGTCAAAGTCGGACAATCAGCGAGGGAGAACCATGGCCAAAGAGATTCTCTGCGCCTACGGCGTCGACATCGACGCGGTCGCCGGTTGGATCGGTTCCTACGGCGGCGGCGACTCGCCGGACGACATCTCGCGCGGCCTCTTCGCCGGCGAGGTCGGGACCCCCCGCATGCTCAACCTGTTCGAGCGCAACGGAATCAAGGCGACCTGGTTCATCCCCGGCCACTCGATCGAGACGTTCCCGCAGCAGGTCGAGGCGATCGTGAAGGCGGGGCACGAGATCGGCATGCACGGCTACACGCACGAGAATCCCATCGCGATGACCGCAGAGCAGGAAGAGGCCGTGATGCGCAAGTGCGTCGACCTCATCGAGAAGGTCTCCGGCCGGCGCCCGACCGGTTACGTCGCACCCTGGTGGGAGTTCTCCACGATCACGAACGAGCTGCTGCTCAAGCTCGGGATCAAGTACGACCACTCGCTGATGCACGACGACTTTACGCCGTACTACGTGCGCGTCGGCGATACCTGGACGCTGATCGACTACTCCAAGAAGGCCGAGGAGTGGATGGTGCCGCTCGAGCGCGGCCACGAGACCGACCTCGTCGAGATCCCGGCGAGCTGGCACCTTGACGACCTGCCGCCGATGATGTTCATCAAGAAGTCGCCCAACTCGCACGGCTTCGTCAACCCGCGCGACATCGAGCAGATCTGGATGGATCAGTTCGACTGGGTCTACCGCGAGCTGGACTACGCCGTCTTCTGCATGACGGTGCACCCGGACGTCTCGGGACGGCCCGGCGTGCTGATGATGCACGAGCGGATCATCGAGCACATCAACAAGCACGACGGCGTGCGCTGGTGCACGTTCGACCAGCTCGCCGACGACTTCGTGAAGCGCTCGCCCCGCGTGAAGTAGCCCTCAGGGGCCCGCACGCCGACTCTCCCGAGCGGCGGGGCGCGCTCACGCAGCCCGAGCTTTGATGGCGCAGTAGACGACCTCCGCGGCGAGCGCAGCGTCGGCCGGGTCGGCCTGCTCGAGCGGGGTGTGCGAGAGGCCGTCGACACAAGGGACGAACACCATCGCGCTCGGCACCCGCGAGGCCACGCACTGCGTGTCATGTGCGGCTCCCGAGGGCATCTGCCGGTGCGTCTCGCCGCTCTCCTGCGCGCTCGCGGTGAGGGCGGCGACCACGCCGTCGTCCATGGGCTGAACGAGCAGCTCCTGACGCTGCACGTACTCGACGCCGACGCCGCGCGCGGCGCCGCGCGCATGAGCGAACGCGACGATGCCGTCGCGCAACTCGGCGTGCAGCGTGGACGTGGAGCGCAAATCGAGTGAGATGCGCGCGCGCCCGGGGATGACGTTGATCAGGCTGGGGGCCACATGGAGCTCGCCGACCGTCCCGACGACGCCCCCGCCCAGCTCGTTGGCGAGGCGTTCGAGCTCCACGATCGTCTCGGCTGCCGGAATGGCAGCGTCGAGGCGGAAGCCCATCGGCGTGGCCCCAGCGTGATCGGCCCGGCCGCTGAAGTGCAGATCGCCGTGGATGTAGCCGACGATCGCCTCGACGATGCCGAGGCGCGTGTGCGTGTCCTGAAGGACACGGCCCTGCTCGATGTGAACCTCGACCCAGCCGGTCAGGTTGTCGAGCGCGCGAATGGACTCCCGCCAGCGCGCGGGCTCGTAGCCGGCCGCCTCGGCGGCGTCCCAGAACGAGACGCCGTGCTCGTCGAGAATCGTCTCGCGCAACTCCTCCTCGCTGACGCGCTGCAGCATGATCCGCGAGCCGAGCAGCATCTGCCCGAAGCCGGAGCCCTCCTCCTCGAGAAAGGAGATCAGCCGCAGCGGGAGCTCGGGTCGCTCCTCCGCAGCCAGCCGGCAGACCTCGAGCGCCGTGCAGACGCCGAGCGTGCCGTCGTACTTGCCGCCGTTGCGGTTCGAGTCGCAGTGCGAGCCGACGCCGAAGGCGGGTGCGCCGGGAGCGACGTTGGAGGCGATCAGCGTGCCGACGGGGTCTTGCCAGACCCCGAACCCGATCTCCTCGAGCTCGCGCGTGAAGTACGCAAGCGTGTTGCGATAGACACCGGTGTAGGCATAGCGACAGATCGCGCTGTCGCTGAGGGTGTATTCGGGGCCTGCGAGGGTCTCGATATCGCGCTCGATGCGGGCCCGCGAGCGCTCCCGGTCGATGCGTTCCCCCACTGCTCCCCTCCTATTGTCGGACGTTTCCGGCGAGTGTACGGCGCGGCCCGAGCCGGAGCGGGCGTTCTCGTCCCGCCCCCGGCTCGTCGCCGGCGAACGGGCCGTTCGGCAACGGTGCGCCCCGGCGCCGGCGCGCCGGGGCCGGTTCGCAGGAGCGCGCGCCGCGGGGCTAACCAACCAGCCGACGCCACGTCCGAGAAAGCAACTCGGGGCACGAGCGACGGGCGGGCAGAACTCGTCGCGAAGAATGGTCTGACGTATTCCCAACGAGGGTCGATCTTCGGTATGACGCGATGTTGACACGCCTGGGCGAGGAGTCTATAAACGGATGCAGATCGCAGATCGGCGTAGGTTCCTGCGCGCACGGAAGACGCGGTTGCTCGACGGGTCGGCCATCGGCGGGCCCGATTCACGAGGGGTGCGATTTCGATCGCTTTCGGGAGAGAGCTGGGAGCATGAGCGACAAACCGAGTGGATCGGCGCCGGCTACGCGGACGAGGCGCACGCGATCGGGGAACTCGCAAGGGCACGGCGCTCGGGGTTGCGGCAGGCTCGCGCTGCATACTGCGTGGGGCGTCACCTGACAACCGAGGGCCACTATCCACCGCAGTTCTGCGGTTGGGCGTAGCCAGACTGCCTCGCGACGCGAGGAGAAAGGAGAGGTTGCATGAGTGACCTCGAAGATCTCGGGTTCGATGCCCAGGAGTACGCGGATCAGCTGGGGTACAGCGACGAGCTCGGGCGCGGGGACTACTCGGATCCGAACGTCGTCCGGGCCGAGAGCCCGGAGACGAGGCGGCGGGGCGTGACCCGGCGTGACCTGCTCGTCAAGGGAGGCCTCGGCGCGGCGGCACTCTCGGCCAGCGGAGCGTTCGCCGGCTCGGCGGCCGCGAAGGCCGGACGCGGTGAGGCAAGCGACGCGTACACCGGCACCCTGCGGATGATCAGCCTCGGTGTCGAGTGGCCAGCCGGTGCTCAGGCACAAGCCGAGAAGGACCTCGGGGTCAAGTTCAACATCCAGCTTCTGAGCACGAGCGCCCAGGTCCAGAAGTCGATCACCGCGCCGACGAGCTTCGACATCGGCGGCCTCTACAACTACCAGATGTTCCCGATCTGGCCGACCGGCAACTTCCAGCCCGTCGACCGCACGAAGATCACCTCATGGAAGGACTACTACCCGCTCTTCAGCAAGGGCCGGGTCGTCCCCGGCGACACGTCGCGCACGTTCGGTCAGGGCGATGCCGCGTTCCGCGTCAACTACGTCGATCCGAACGGCTCGTCCGGCGGTGTCGGCTCGAGCACCGGGCTGCCGCTCACCAGGGAAGGCCCCACGAACAACAAGCAACTCGTCCAGTGGTGGAACGAGAAGACGAACAAGCCGAACGGCGGCAAGCCAGAGCCACAGTTCGTGATCGGCGGGATCGCGCACTTCAACATGGACTCGATGGGTTACCTCGGCGACGTCCTCAAGAAGGCGCCGAACGAGGTCCACTGGGGCGAGCTGCTCAATCCGGCGTGGAAGGGCCGCGTCGCGCTCCTGAACGACCCCGGAATCGCGATGCAGGACGCGGGCAACGCTGTCAGGGACCTCGGACTTATGAAGTTCAAGGACCTCGGCAACATGACGAAGCCCGAGATCGACGGGCTGATCAAGATCCTGATCAAGTACAAGAAGCAGGGTCAGTTCCGTGCCTTCTGGTCGACCTTCAACGAGTCGGTCAACCTCATGTCCTCGAAGGAGGTCGTGATCGAGTCGATGTGGTCGCCGGCGGTCGCGCTGCTGGTCTCCCAGGGCGTGCCGGTGAAGTTCGCCGCACCGCCGTCGGGCTACCGGGGCTGGGTCGGCAACCAGGCGATCCCGAAGCACGTGACGGGCGACAAGCTGGCAGCCGTCTACGACTACATCAACTGGACGAACGAGGGCTTCCTCGGCGCGCTGATCATGCGCCAGGGCTACTACGTCGCCAACGGCAAGACGCTCCCGGCGTGGCTCAAGTCGCCGCGCGCCAAGACCGGCAAGCCGGCGTTCACGATGGCCGAGTACGACTTCTGGTACAACGGCAAGCCCGCTGCGACCGACCTGCCCGGGATCACCGGCCACGTCGGAGACGTCAAGAAGGGGCAGGTCCGTGACGGAGGCTCGTTCCTCCAGCGCTCCAAGCACTACTCGACCTGGAACTCGTTCTTCAAGGAGAACGTCTACCAGGTCAAGCGGTTCAACGACTTCCTCAGCGCATAGCGCCGGTCTATGGAGGAGCAGGAAAAGAGCGCAGCTACAACTGAGGAGGGGGCGGCGGTCGCCGCCCCCTCCGCCACGAACGCGTCAGGGCTCGATCTGGTCGGGCTGACGAAGGTCTTCCTTGACGGGACGCTTGCCGTGGAAGACGTCAACCTGCACGTCGATCACGGTGAGTACGTCGTCCTGCTCGGCCCGTCCGGGTGCGGCAAGACGACCACGCTGCGCATGATCGGCGGGCACGAGTACCCCTCGGAGGGGGACATCGTGCTCGACGGCCAGTCGCTCGTGGGGCTCGCCCCCCACAAGCGACCGACCACCACCGTGTTCCAGCACTTCGCGCTGTTCCCCCACCGGACCGTGCTTGAGAACGTCGCGTTCGGGCTCAAGATGCACGGCGTGCAGAAGGACGAGCGGAACAAGCAGGCGCAGGGGGCGCTCGAGATGGTGGGCCTGTCCGAGCTCGCCGAGCGCAAGCCCGCAGCGCTCTCCGGTGGTCAGCAACAGCGGGTCGCCCTCGCCCGCGTGCTCGTGACGAAGCCGAAGGCGCTTCTGCTCGACGAGCCGCTCGGCGACCTCGACCGGTTGCTCCAGCTGCGGATGCGCGTCGAGCTGCGCAATCTCCAGCGCCAGCTCGGGCTGATGTTCATCCACGTGACGCACAATCAAGAGGAAGCTCTCTCGATGGCGGACCGGATCGTGGTCATGAATGACGCGCGGATCCAGCAGATCGCAGACCCGCTGACGATTGCAACCCGGCCCGAGACCGAGCTCGTCGCCCGCTTCATGGGCGACAACAACATCATCCGCGGCCGCGTGGCGCAGCGTGACGGCGATCGGCTCATCGTCGCCGGCGAGCACGATGTCCAGACCAGCGTCGTGGCACCCGGCCACTCCCGGGAGGTGGGCGACGACGCGCTCGTCGCGGTCAGGGCCGCGGCCGTCGAGGTCGACCTGAGCGGCTCCGCGCCGCACGGCCCCAATTCGGCCGATTGCGAGATCCTGTTCGTCGAATTCCTCGGCGACCTGGTGAAGCTCCACCTCTCGATCGGCAGCGACCGCATGCTCGCCAAGGTCCCCGGCGAGAGCTACCCGGCCTTCCGCGGGAGGGAAGGAGAGCGGATCCGGATCAGCTGGAAGGAGAAGGATGTCCAGCTCCTCCGGGCCTGAGTTCTCGCCGCAGCTCGACCCGGCCGGGCTCGAGCAGATCGAGCAGATCGAGCAGGGCGCACCAGGGGTGCGCGCGCTCGGCGACACCAAGGGCCCGCGTGAGCGGGGCGGCGGCTGGATCACCGCCCTCTGGGCGCTGCCAGGCGCTCTCTGGCTCGGTTTCTACCTGATCCTGCCGCTCGTCTTCATCGTGCTCGTCAGTTTCTGGACGTACAAGCTTGGAGCGAAGTCGGGCTTTACGACCGACTGGACGCTCTCGAACTACGGCACGATCGTGCACAGCTCGACGTACTGGCACAACATGCTCACGAGCGTCTACACGTCGCTGATCGCCGTGGTGGCATGCCTCGTCTTCGGCTTTCCGATCGCGTACTTCCTCGCGCTCAAGGTACACACGCTGCGCAACCAGATCGCCCTCTTCGTGATCGCGCTGGCGCCGTTCTGGACGAGCTTCCTCGTCCGCTCGGTCGCTTGGACCTACCCGTTGAGCGACGTGCTCGGCTGGTTCGGCGTCACCACCCCCTCGACGACCTCGGTGCGCCTGGCGATGATCCAGCTCTACATCCTGTTCATGATCACGCCCCTCTTCTTCACGCTCGCGCAGGTCGACCGGACCGCGATGGAGGCGGCGCGCGACCTCGGCGGCAACTGGTGGCAGATGTTCCGCGAGGTGATCCTGCCGCAGATCCTGCCGGGAGTCGTGATCGGGTCGATCTTCATCTTCGTCCTGACGATGGGCGAGTACGGCACGGTGCTCGTGGTCGGGCAGAACTACGTCCAGTCGGTCGGGACGATCGTCAACTCCTACATCACGGGCGCCGTCCAGTATCCGCAGGGCGCTGCGGCGGCCGTCCTGCTCGTGCTCGCTCTGGTCACCGGCGTGTTCGCGATCACGCGCTTCTCAAATCTCCGCGAGGACCTGTGAGATGAGCGCATCTGCACTCGACGCGCCGGCACGGCCGCAGGACCGCGTGATCAAGCGCGGACCGAAGCGGCGCGACTGGTCGAAATGGGGCCTTGGCACCTACTTCGCCATTTTCCTCGTCTTCCTCTACGGCCCGATGATCGTGATGGCCATCCTCTCGCTCCAGGGGTACTACGGCGCGATCACGTTCCCGTTCAAGGGCCCGTTCGGCTTCAACTGGTGGCGCTCGCTCCTGCACGCGACCGTGTCCGGCTCGCCGACCCACGCGACCGACATCCACACGGCCGCCAAGAACTCGCTCTTCCTGAGCGTCGCCGCCGGCCTGATCGTCGCATTCATCGCCTTCACGCTCTCGATGGCGTTCCGGCGCCGGTGGCGGTTCCGCACCGACGCCGCCGCCTTCTACGTGATCATGCTCGCGCTGATGACGCCGGGCTTCCTGCTCGCCGTCGGCACGCAGCTCTTCTGGAACTACCTCGGCCTCGCCACCTCGATCTGGAAAACGGCGCTCGGCGCGAACGTGGTCTGGGGCATTCCGTTCGGCTTCCTCGTCATGCTCTCGGTCTGGAACCGCTACGACCCGCGCATCGAGGAGGCCGCGCGCGATCTCGGCGCCGACCAGAGGCGCACGTTCCGCGAGGTGACGCTGCCGCTCGTCTGGACGGGCATCTTCGGCTGCTTCCTGTTCGGCTTCACGCTGACCTGGAACGACTACGACCGCAGCGTCCTGTTCCAAAGCAGGGCGGCGGACTCGCTCCCGCTCGAGATCGGGGGCATCACGTTCACCGGCGGGGTCAGGCCCGATCTCTACGCACTCGGCACGGCGACGACGCTCTTCTCGCTGCTCGTGATCGGCGTGCTCCTCGTCGTGGCGTCGCTCCGTCTGCGGTTCCGCGCGACTCCGGTACGACGGGTCGAGGAGGAGCTCGGAGTTGCCGAGGCGATCGACGCCGGGGTGGTGGGAGCGGCTGCGGCGCCCCCCGCGAAGGAGTAGCGCCTACCGCACGGTGACGCCATCTACGGCGATGCGTGCGTCGAGAGCGCCAGCGCGTAGCTCGAGTTCTGAGCCGAGCCGAGCGAGACCTCGAGGTAGGCGTACATGCCGCGGCTGCTGCGGTTCGAGACACGCAGACGGGCGATGCCCTTGCCCTGCTCGATCGCGAGCAGATCGCTCCGCTGTCTTGCGGCCCCCTCGAGCACGGTGCGCGTGCTCGCGCGCCAGACTCGCAACGTGATCGCCGCGGGATGCGGCGTGGCCGTTGCGGCGAGGCTTCCGTGGGGCGGGATCCAGACGCGGAACACGTCGCG